>DATMAT010000007.1 GCA_035559815.1 Thermodesulfobacteriota bacterium | reverse complement strand
AGCCCTGGCCATGACCGATGAGACCACAACGGTAATATGGAACCAGAATTATCTACCATTTGGAGAACCGCATGGTGGCAGCGGGGTTATAGAGAATAGCCGTCAATATACCGGAAAAGAGTTTGAAGAGGAGACCGGGCTGTATTACTACGGAGCTAGGTACTACCATTCAGGACTAGGCCGGTTTATGAGCGTCGACCCCGCCCCCGCCGACCCCACTGACCCCCAGAGTTGGAACAGATATGCGTATGTGCTGAATAATCCCTATAAGTATGTCGACCCGGATGGGCAGATTGCTGTAAATGTTTCAGGCTTGGTAGAGCTAAATTCAAGGGTTAGAAATAAATTAGGATTTATTCCTGATTTTATACTTGACGCACTTTTACCAGTTGAGTCACATGCGATCGTTGCAAGTTCTTTGCTTGAACCACAAGCACTTGGAATCGGAGCTATATCAAAGGGTGTTAGTAGCACCGTCAAATTAGTAAACAAAACAGAAAAGCTAAATGTCTTATCAAAACCGAGCAAAGTTCCATACGCAGGTGGCTTTTTAAGGTCTTTTGTAACGACTAAGGATGAAATATATTATAGAGTGTTTTCCGGAGATAACACAACGGGTGCTTTTCTTACTAAAGTGAAACCCAAAAGACGGGAATATGCTATTGAAGGTTTATCATTGCCACCATGGAATAACGCTGAATTCATACAGGAGGTTCTTGTCCCCGCCGGCACAAGATTGCTAAGATCTAGAGCTTTGCCCGTACCTCAATTCGGACGATTTAGAGGAGGCTTAGAACAATTCGAATTGCTAGAAAGAATACCTGTTAAAAATTTTGGTCCTGGGATACCATTTGAATGATAAAAGTATCTTTTGTGAGGAACTCACTTAAAATCAACACTAAAAGCATTAATCTCGATCATCCTATCCTTACAGCGTTTTCTACAGGGGATAAAATTATCATTTTGTACGACCCAGATTCTTACATACCCAAATTTGGTCAATTTCAAAATCTTCTTGCATTAGATATAAACGGTAAAGAAATATGGAAAGCTGAACTGCCCACAACAACGACAGGTGATTGCTATTATAAAATAATATCGGAAAATCCGTTGAAAGCTTTATCTTTTCACTCATATGAGTGCGAGATAGACTTAGACACCGGGAAATTAAAGAACAAAATTTTCTTGAAGTAGTTTCTGTGTAACTCGAAAGAAGGTATTAAATCATGCATAGCAACAGGAAAAAGAACCCTTATAGTTTAGACCTTGGCCTAGTAAGTTTTAAATAAACAACTCCTTAAACGATTCCTCTACCTCCGTTTTCAGCAGAACTTGATTGAGAGAATAAACTCTATCGTTAAAGGAGACCTTAATAAGCCAACCCTCATCATTAAACTCGTGATTTACATCTGCATATTCAAATTGTCTATGGCAATTCGCACAGACTAGAACTATGTTTTTGGGACTATTGCCTTGCATAGGATTGATATGATGTGTTTCAAAATATGGTTTATCATCCTTTTTTAAAAACCAGAAATCTCATATTTGACAGTGACCCCGATAGATATCGCCAAGCAAAACCCTTAGATTAAAAGGTACACTCTCTCTAGCTTGGTTTGAATGCTTCTTCACATAACGTCTTTCTTGAATCCGTACAATACTAGCTAACCGATGATACTCACTAAGGACAACCTTTTGTTTCTCTAAGTCTGTCCATTCGGAAAGAGCACTAATCCGCTCTGAGGCCTCTTCTTCAGTCTCAGAATTATCAAAATTATCCTGTAATTCTTTGGTTTTTTTAATGAAGTTTCGCTCCGGTATGAGTCTATAGATAAACCGTTCTTTATCTATAAGTTGAATAACTACTTCATCTCCACTTGTGATATTATTTGTGTGAAACCATTGTTTCATTCTTCCAATTCTACATTCGCGTGTACTGCTGTTATAGGATGAGTAATGTTTAGTTTGAGAAACGGGTGAATCATTAAATAAACTTGAATAGTATCATTATGACCGGGAAACCAGTTCGCCAGGGTCACAGGAATAGCGATTAAACCCTTGTTAATTCGGCTTTGCGTTACCTTAATCGTCGTATAGCTATAGTTGATCTGACTTTTCTTCGAATTATTTTCGATGATTTTGCCTCCATGCACTCTTATCCTACTTTGGGCCGATTACTCCCCCGTAGTGCCATCTCAATTGCTATTTTTAACCTTATCCAAAAGCAAAGTCACGCCCTGTGCCAATAACAGATTCACAATTGGGACATATAACATTTTGTTCAGGGTCAGTCACTAGGCTGTGCATTGCTGTACACTCGTTATAACCCTCTCCGTTCCATGACCATTCTTCTGTCATCAATGCTGTAAACCAAATGCGATCCAAGATTCTGTTGCAACTTTGATAACGCTTTCTTCGTCTCTTTCGTATAGCAGCCATTTCAACCTCCTAACTCTAGGGTTAATAGAGCTATGTCTCAACCTTCAACCTAGTCTCATTTTATCATGGTATTGTAAAAAGTTGAGGCCAGATACCCTATTTATTTACAGAGATTCGGGCAAAGCTGTTACCCGCCGGTATAATAGCTTGATATACATTCATTGACAAATAAAAGGGTTGCGCCCCCTTTTCTTATTTTACCTCTAATAATTTGCGAAGGTTCTCCAATGTATCCGCCTCTTCGATCTTTTTATCATGCCGCCAGCGGGAAATACGGGGGAATCGTACCGCTACTCCCGACTTGTGGCGGGATGAAAGCTGAACGCTCTCGAAGGCCAATTCAAATACAAGCTCCGGTTTGACACTTCTCACCGGTCCGAATTTCTCGACAGTATTCTTCCGAATGAAGGCATCCACCTGGCGTATCTCCTCGTCGCTCAACCCGGAGTAGGCCTTGGCGATTGGCACCAGCTTGTCCTGGTCCCATACCCCGAATGTATAATCGGTGTAAAGGCTTGCCCGCCGGCCGTGCCCGCGCTCCGCATAGAGCAAAACCGCATCAACTAGGTAAGGCTCGACCTTCCACTTCCACCAGTCTCCCTTCTTGCGTCCAACTCCGTAGGAAGAATCCCTTCGTTTGAGCATAAATCCCTCGGCCCCTTGGGAGCGCGACTCCTCCCTTAACTTGACTAAATCGTCCCAGCCTTCGAAAGGAACATCCCGGGAAAATAAGAGCCTTTCGTGAGCAGCCTGCTCTATTAACACATCGAGCAATCGTCGTCTCTTTTCGAGGGGCCAACCGCGAACATCCTCTTGCTGATACTCCAAGAGGTCGTAGGCAATAATCGCTACAGGCGCCTCCTTGAGTATGGCCTTGGTTACGTTCTTCCGTCCAATGCGTTTTTGTAATACGTTGAATCCGAGCGGCTGCCCGTCACAGTAAGCCAATATCTCACCGTCCAAAACCACGCCGTCTGGAAGCCTATCCTTGAGGCCGGTTAATTCAGGGAACTTCTCCGTAACCAGCTCTTCGCCCCGCGACCATATGAAGAACTCATTATTACGCTTGATAATCTGGGAACGGATGCCGTCCCATTTCCATTCTGCCTGCCACTCCTCCGGCGGCCCTAAATCCGAGACCGACTTTTCAATCGGATATGCCAGGAAAAAAGGATAGGGCTTGGAAGAGTTATCGTTTGAGTCACCCTGTATAATCAAACCTTCGAATGTTTGAGTATCCGGGTGCCAATCCCCGGTCAACCGGTGCGCTATCTTGGCTTCTTCGACCTCATAAAGCTCGGCCAGCACGCGTATCAGGAGTTTCTGGGAAACCCCTATCCTAAAAGCTCCGGTTAAAAATTTATTGAATGCAAAGCGCTCCTGGGTATCCATCTCCATCCAGGCAGACATAACCCTCCCCTTTTTCTCTTCTTCGTCCAAATCCTCCAAATCGCGAAGGTAATTGATCCAATAAGCAAGGGACTCGGACTGCTGTCTTTCCGGAGGAGGCAATAGCAGGGCGATTACCTCTGCCAAATCGCCAACGACCTGATAGCACTCTTCAAAAAGCCAAAGAGGGATTCCGGCCAACTCGCTGCCCCACTCTCTCAGCTTTGTCGTGGTTACCGGGCGCCTCGGACGTCGGCCGCTTAGAAGCGCTATGGCCCACACCTTGTCCCCGTCGGAAGCTTTACGAAAATACTCTTTCAGTATGGACAACCTTTCATTGGTCTTATTGGTCTGGTCCAGGTCGTAAAACAATCGAGCGAAATTTCTCATAGACCGTCGAACTCCTCGCTCTCGCCGACGAATTCGGTTTTTAATTCATGGGCTTCCTTTCCCTTTTCCCCGAGCCATTTGACCATGACGTCCTGATAGCCATGGGTGACAAAAACCCGTTCCGCACCGCATGCGTTTATAGCCTCGTTAAGACCCTGCCAATCAGCGTGGTCTGATAAAGCAAAACCTCGGTCCACCGCCTTACGGCGCTTGTTTCCGCGTATAGCCATGCAGCCCGAAGCTATGGCAGTAGAATAGGGCTCAAACCTTCTCATCCACGGCGTGTTTAAGGCCGATGGGGGAGCAATTATCAAAGACCTCATGAAAGCGGATTTTGGCATGTCCGGCCCGGCATATTTTATTTCAGGTAGAGTTATGCCTGCCTCTCTAAACTTTGTATGGACGTTAAAGACTGCTCCGTGGGCGTAGATGTCACCGAGAGAGTGGTCGAGATTCTCAACCAGGCGCTGCGCCTTGCCAAGCGCATACGCTATCAAGATACTGGCCTTATTTTTTCCCTGGTTCTCTGCCCACCACTGGTTCACTTGCTCAAAGATTTCGTCCTGCGGCCGCCATTTGTATACCGGAAGGCCAAAGGTTGACTCGGTTATGAAGGTATGACAGTGGATAGGCTCGAAAGCCGGAGTGAGCCGGTCATTCTCCAGTTTATAATCACCGGAGACGACCCAAACCTTGCCTCCATGTTCGATTCTTACCTGGGCCGAGCCAAGAACGTGTCCCGCAGGATGGAGTGACACTCTCAACCCATTCATCGCCCTGGTCTCCCCGTACTCCATGGTTTCCAGGTTGATATCCTGGCCTAATCTTAGTCTTAGAATGGGTGCGCAATGGTTATGAGCCAGGTAATAGCTATGACCAGGACGGGCATGGTCGGAGTGGGCATGGGTGATTACTGCACGCTCTACGGGCCGCCAGGGGTCGATATAAAACCCTCCCGCCGGGCAGTATAGCCCGTTTTCATTCACGGTGATTAAATCATACTTCATGACAGAAAATATTATAGCTGCTGGCTATGCATACCGTCGTTTATGAGTATGAAGAAATAGATTTTGTCACTACTGACCAAAATAATCAGAAATCATACAACCCATTCCTGTAAAATAAAGCTTTTAGACGGATAAAAAGGATAATTTCAAATCAGGTTGCCTTCTTGTGTGTTTGTTATGTAAATGCTGTCCAAATCATATCCGTTCAACCAAGCCATGTATGCCCTGATGACATTAGTTTTTAGAAATGAGATTGCATCGGTGGCGGAATTTATCCGTTAGACTAGCCGGATAGGGTCCCGAATAAGTACATTGTCATATCTCTTATTTTGGATAAGTTCGATGTGAAATAGAGCAAAACATTCTACAACAAATAGGTAATGAGCTGGAACTATCCCTGATTAAGTCGGGAATGAAGTAGAGGATCCGTTAAAACGGAAGTAATGATAACGCATTCGCCAGCTAAATGTATAAGGTATATTTACATGACTTAAAAAAGTGGAGGCTAAAATGGAATTGCAAAAGCGAATCTTGGGCCGTGTGGTGCACACTGGTGATGAAGAATACGAGAGAATAAGACAGGCTATGGCTTGGAACGCTCTAAAGCCCGGCCGGAAGCCGGAGCTAATCGTTCAGGTCGCCTCCGAGCAGGACGCGGTCGAGACCGTAAACTTTGCGCGAGAGAATAAGATGAAGATTGCAGTTCGCGGGGGCGGCCATAGCTGGTGTGGCTCTTCCATTCGCGATGGAGGTATTTTACTCGACCTCTCTCCACTGAATGCAGTAGAGGTAGACCCCGAAAAAAGAGTAGCCATCGTCCAGCCGGCAATCACGAACCGGCAGTTTGCCAGAAAATTAGCTGAGCAGGACCTGGCCTTCCCGTTCGGCCACTGCCCAAGCGTGCCTCTTAGCGGCTACATCCTGGGCGGTGGTTTAGGCTGGAACATAGGCTACTGGGGCGTTGCCTGTTTCAGTCTCCTTGCGTTAGATGTTGTCACTGCCGACGGCAAACTGATTAGAGCCTCTGAAGATGAGAATTCCGACATACTCTGGGCGGCGCGAGGATCAGGACCCGGCTTCTTCGGTGTAGCCACCAAATATTACTTACGGGTCTATCCCCTGCCCAAGGCCATCACCACCAGTATGTTGATGTTTCCACTTGATAGCCTGCCCGAAGTATTAGCATGGGTAGAGGAAGTAGCCGGGAAAATCCCTTCCTTTGTCGAGTTAACCTTGCTGTTCACGAGCACACCGCCTCCCCTAGCTGACCGATGCAAGCAGGTGTGTATTGTTGTGGCGACTGCCTTTGCAGACACGGCACAGATGGCATCCGATGCATTATCAGCTATGGAAAACTGTCCACTTGAAAATTTTGTGATGAGGGACCTTAATGCCAACACACCTTTTGATGTTTTATTCGATACAATAGACGGTCTCTTTCCGGAGGGTAAACGTTACGCGGTTGACAATATGTGGTCTCATACTCACCCTATCATCCTACTTTCAACCCTGCGGGACCAGTTCATTAAAGCTCCATCCCCACACACTTTGGCTCTATCCCTTATCCTTCCGCCTCCGGCTGCAAATGCACCGCAAATGCCAGATGCCGCATTCTCTATGATTGCTTCTATCTATGTTGATTGTAGCGCTATCTGGGAGGATGCCAGTCAGGATAGGGAAAACATAGACTGGCTTCGCAACGCAATGCAGGCCCTTGAATCTATAGGAGTTGGACATTACATCGGCGAAACGGACCTCACCGCTCACCCTTCGCGCTCGGTCAGGTCTTTTAGCCAACGTAACTGGGACCGTCTGGAGGAATTACGCAAGAAATACGACCCAGACGGTATTTTCCATTCCTATCTCGGCTTGGAGTGACTGCTGGATGTTGACAGTCAAAAACGGCCTATGTAGTCATGCTGAACGAAGTGAAACATCTTAAAATTAGATTCTTCGCCTTCGGCTCAGAATGACAGCATTGAAAGTTATTTCTAGATACAATTTATACCGATATTGCATGAAACCTCAAATTCTGATTATTACATTATATTTTTTTTGAATATAGCGTCCAAATGTTACAGCGACAGAGGAAAAAAGAAAAAACTGTTATTTCAAGCCTGACCCCTTTCCTTCCGTATCACGTGTCCTCACGACTCCGCATTCAGTGTCGTAATGTCCAGAGCCACGCATTCTTGCATGTTCACTATGATGCCCGCCTCCTTCGTCAATGGCTCGAAATTAAGATTGATCCCGATCTCTATGAGGTCGTTGACCGCTATGCCCGATATGCCGCTTGCGGACGTAACGGTGCATCCGATAAACGTTATGGGTGGAGTGTCTATCTCCCCGTCGCTACCGGTCTCGCAGGTAAACGTCCCGTCCGTGCCCCCGTTTATCATAACGGTAGCCTGTCCCGACGTTCCCCCGCTCGAGCTCATCTCGATTTCGACCGTGGCACCCGTGGCAAACCCGTCGACGCCGTTACACTGCTGCGGGTTAGGCGCGCTGACCGTGCCGGTTACGAGCGTGAAAGGGGTTTCCGGTCCCGGAACGGGTCCCGGCTCCTCCGCATTACCGTCACTGTCGTTACACCCCGTGGCTCCAAGCACAAGCCCGACCACGAGCGGCAAGGCCAGAAATAACTTCCGCAATCTCATGAAAGTCGTCCTCCTTTGCAAGTCGGGAGTCAGGTCTTGGATTGTAAATTATTTCCTATCCACTACCTTGCTTGTTGTGCTGTAATGCAATCCTAAAACCCGTCCGATCTCCCTAATGTATATCCATACCTCAGGTAATCACCCCGAATTAACCGGCTTTCCTTCATTTTGGACTTACCCGCTTATTTACCGATTTATTTACTCAAATCTCCCCTTGGTTGGATATGCAGATTATCTCACCTGAGAGTAGTGTCTGTCAAGAGACCTGGGTCAGGTCTTGAACCGTGAATTTCAAACTCTTTAATCAACCCGATTAGGCAGCGAGAAAAGCTACACAACAATTCATGTGCTGCCCTATTTTTCTACGAACATAGCATGAATTCAACCAGAAAACACAACCTTCCCACCCACGATGGTGTGGAGAACGCATCCGGAGAGTTCCCAGCCGTGGAAGGGGGTGTTCTTTCCCTTGGAACGGAATTTCTCTCGGTCAACTTTGACGCTCTTATCCGGGTCGAATATGACCACGTCGGCAATTGCCCCGGTTTTTAGCGTTCCTCTATCAATTCCAATTATCTTCGCGGGATTAACGGTTAGTTTCTTTACTAATTCAGGAAGGGTTAAAACACCGTCTTTGACAAGCTGGAGCGAAAGCGGAAGCCCCGTCTCCAAGCCGGAGATTCCGAAAGGAGCCAGGTCGAACTCGACCTTCTTTTCATCCTCGCTATGAGGTGCATGGTCGGTGGCAATCACGTCTATCGTGCCGTCCTTTAGCCCTTCTTTTATCGCCTCGACATCCTTTTCGCCCCTTATGGGCGGGTTTACCTTGGCATTGGTGTCGTAACTAAGAACAACCTTGTCGGTGAGGCTAAAATGATGAGGTGTAGCCTCGGCGGTTACATTCACTCCTCGTTTTTTAGCATCCCGTATAAGCCTTACCGCTCCGGCTGTGGAAACGTGGGCTATGTGCAGATGAGCGCCGGTAAGCTCGGCCAGGGTGATATCGCGGGAGACCATTACCTCCTCCGATGCGTTTGGTATTCCCCTTAGCCCGAGTATGGTCGAGGTAAATCCCTCGTTCATCACACCGTGGGCAGAGAGGTTTAAATCCTCGGCATGGGATATGACCGGAATGCCGTAAGCCTTCACATACTCCATGGCATGGCGCATTAGCTTAGAGTTCATCACCGGCCAGCCGTCGTCCGAGATTCCTACACATCCGGCCTCCCACATCTCGCCGATCTCGGCAAGGATTTCCCCCTTCTCTCCCTTGGTGATTGCGCCTACCGGGAATACGTTCACTATCCCCTCGGTACGGGCCTTCAAGAGTATGTACTCGGTCACGGACGCATTGTCGTTCACCGGGTTGGTGTTGGGCATACAGACTACGGACGTAAACCCTCCGGCTGCCGCCGCCTCGCACCCGGTGCGTATGGTCTCTTTGTGCTCAAAGCCCGGTTCTCGGAGATGTACATGCAGGTCGATTAACCCGGGAGCAACAATGTTGCCCCGGGCATCGATTACTTGTATATCCGATTCCTTCTCTAATTTCTTTATGTCTTTGGGAAAACTCTTGACCTTGCCGTCTTCTATCAGGATGTTTGCAGTTTGGTCAATCTCCTGGGAAGGGTCTATAACCCGTCCTCCTTTTATGAGAACCCTCATGCATTTCCCCCTCCGGTGGCAACCAGGTAGAGCATAGCCATCCTCACCGAGATTCCGTTTGTAACCTGGTCTAGTATTACCGAGTGAACGTCGTCCGCCACCTCTGAAGACAACTCCACACCCCTGTTTATGGGCCCGGGGTGCATGAGCATCACGTCCTCCTTCGCCAGCCTTAGCCTCTCCCTGGTAAGTCCATAGAACCGGGAATATTCCCTGAGCGACGGAAAAAGACCCGACCCCTGTCTCTCCATCTGTATGCGGAGCATTATTACTACATCCGCCCCCTTGAGCGCCTGTTCCAAACTGTAGTAAACCTTCACGTCCATCTTTTCCACGTCTTGAGGCATCATGGTAGGAGGACCTACCAGCCTGACCTCGGCCCCAAGCTTGATGAAGCCCCAAATGTTTGACCGGGCTACCCGGCTGTGTAGTATGTCCCCGACTATTACCACCTTTAGCCCCTGAATCTCCTTCTTCACTTCCCTGACCGTGAATAAATCAAGGAGAGCCTGGCTCGGGTGTTCGTGGGAGCCGTCCCCGGCATTGACGATGGAAGAATCAAGCTCTCTTGCCAGCAACCAAGGTGCGCCGGACATGGCGTGTCTAATCACGATTACCGTTGCTCCCATAGCCTCGAGGTTTCGGGCGGTATCGAGAAGGGTCTCGCCCTTCACCACACTGCTCTGGGTGGGGGTGAAATTAAGAACGTCTGCGCTTAGCCTTTTCTCCGCTATCTCGAAGGAGGACCTGGTCCTGGTGCTGGGCTCAAAGAAGAGATTGACAACAGTTACACCCCGGAGCGCCGGAACCTTCTTCACGTCCCGCTGGGACACCTCCTTCATCGACTCTGCCGTGTCCAGAATCAGGTTTATCTCCTCGGCGGTTAGTTCCTTCAACCCCAAAATGTGTTTCTGTTTGAATACCATCTTATTTCCCCACCACTACCACTTCGTCCTTACCGTCCGTTTCCTCAAGATGCACCTCGACGGTCTCCGACTGCAGGGTGACGATCTTGCTCCCCACATAATCGGCCTGGATGGGAAGCTCACGATGCCCCCTGTCCACAAACGCCACAAGCTGAATGGAAGCAGGTCTCCCGTAATCCATTATGGCCTCTATGGCCGCCCGGGTGGTCCTGCCGGTATAGATTACATCATCCACCAGGATGACGTTCTTGTCCTCTACCGAGAACGGGATGTGTGTTTTCTGCACCTTCGGCCACTCGCTTTTCCTCCTGAAGTCATCCCGGTAAAGGGTTATATCCAGCGTTCCCAGTGGAGGCCTTATTCCCTCCAGTTTCTCGATCTGGTCCACGATCCTCTCGGCGATGTGAATACCGCGCGTCCTTATGCCGATGACCACTATCTCCGCAGCACCCTTATTTCTCTCCAGTATCTGGTTGGTTATACGGGAGATGGCCCGGCTGATCGTCTCTGAATCCATGATGACCTTTGTAGACATGATAACCCTATTTAGCTAGAGTACGCTTTTCAATTCCCCCTCACACTGATAGAAGAACTCAAAATCCTTTTTGTACCTCCCGAAGAAATCGGCCGTATCGAAATAGGTTATTGTAACCACTACGTTTTGGTCGGTCACGGTGACGGTGTGTTCCCTTTTATCCGGAGGTATTCCTATGCTATTCAGCCCCTCGTCGAGGCTCTTGAAGACGAAATCCCGCCCGTATTTCTTGTAGAGGTCGGCCTGCTCCTTGCACAAACCCCTGATACCGATAATCCCCCGGTAATATATGGGCACCACTTTAAAGCCGACGTAAAAAAGTAGAGCCAGAACCAGAACCCAAAAAATTGATTTTAGATTCATGCCTCCATCCTCCTGGTTTTAGACTTACACAAAAAACCGGCTAATGAATCATCGAGATAATCCTATTCCACCTGACCTTCTCCAGTATGTTTTCATTATCAAAGTCCCATGACCAATGAATAATAAAGGCCTTACCCTCTATATTCTGAATAGGCACAAACCCCCAGAATCGGCTGTCCTGGCTGTTATCCCGGTTGTCTCCCATCACAAAGACGTGTCCCTCGGGGACCCTTGCCACCGGCAGGTATGTACCTTTCTGGGTGCTTTCCATACCCTTTTCATAAATAACCCTGTGTTCCTTGCCGAATAGGTACTCCTCGTATTCATCGTATTGGGAGCCAGACCTCTCATCATAATAATCACCCACAAATTTAAGTGGTACCTCTTCACCGTTTATGTATAAATTCCTGCCTGCTATGTCTATGCTGTCGCCGGGAAGCCCTATCACCCTTTTGATGTAATGAACCCCCCTCTTCGAAGGGTCGTCCTCGTGGTCCGGGTACACAAAGACAATTACGTCACCGCGCCGGATATCACTAAACCCGGGCAATATAAAGGTGTCTGTGAACGGGATCTTCGTGCCGTAAATAAACTTATTGACCAGAAGATGGTCACCCACTAGAAGAGTGGGAATCATGGAGCCGGACGGAATTTTAAAGGGCTGTATGATGAATGTCCTTATGCATAAAGCTAGAGCCACCGCGATGAGGAGGGCTTCGATATTCTGTCTCAGCTTGGATTTGGTAAAGTTGGACAACTTTTGCCTTAATACATCTTCAAGCTCCTCTGTCCTGGAAAGCAATTCACCCGGGCTC
>DATMAT010000006.1 GCA_035559815.1 Thermodesulfobacteriota bacterium | reverse complement strand
ATGCACTCCGGGGATACTGGTTGTTACCGGAAGTTTATGCAGGGAAGAGATTTGTTAATGGGATAATGGTAGAAGAAGTAAAAGTAAAGCAAAAAAGGAAGGCCGCCTGAATGATTTTTACACACCTATTGAAAAAACCCCTTCCTTACAATTCGTATATTGACATCGCGTAGTTAGAAAACCTGGCCGTAGCCAGTAGACAGCAAGCTGTCATTCCCGCATGCCTTAAGCGGGAATCCAGTATTAAATTATTTGTAGATGCCCGATTGACGTATCCGGGCATGACAGAAGGGACTAGGTCTACTCACTCAACTCCTTTCTTTGGAAGAGCTTGAATATCTCCGAGTCAGTAGAGAAAACTCCGGTTGTCTTTTGATTAAGTGATTTGTCGTAGGTCTCGAGCGTTCTTACGAAGGAATAAAAATCGGGGTCCTGGTCATAGGCCCGGCCGTAGATCTTTATCGCTTGGGCGTCGCCTTCCCCTTTTGTAATCTGGGCTTGCTTGTACGCCTCGGATATAATAATCCTGCTTTCCCTGTCAGCCTCCGCCCTTATCCTGGTTGCTTCGCTCTGTCCCTCCGACCGGTATTTTTTCGCCTGTCTTTCCCTCTCCGCCACCATCCTTTGGAACACCGACTGCTCATTCTCCTGGGGCAAGTCGGCCCTCTTGATTCTCACATCCACTATCTCTATTCCGTATTCTTTTGCCTTCTCGTTGCATCTTTTGGTTACTTCTTTCATGATTGTTTCTCTCTGCTGAGCGATGACCTCAATCTGGTCGTGGCTGGCTGTCTCCACTCGTAGTTCCGAATACACTATGTCGTCGATCCTCGACTGTGCTCCGGGTTCATTCTTCACCGTCTGCAAAAATTTAATTGGGTCCTCGATCCGCCACCGGGCGTAGTTATCCAGTATGAGAGTCTTCTTATCCTTGGTTATGATTTCTCTCGGCTGTGCATCGTATTGAAGAAGCCTTTTTTCAAACTTGATGATGCTTTGATAGGGCCAGGGCCATTTGAAATGAAGTCCGGCGTCTTTAGCCACCTTCACCGGATTCACTCCCCACTCAAGCACTACGGCCTGCTCGGTCTCATCCACTGTATAGAGCGGTTTGAAGATGTAGATGCCTATAAGTATGACGATGATTAATAGGACTAAAGCCTTAATCCTTCCCAGCATTATTTTTCTCCATGTGAAAATGGCCCCAAAGACACCAAGATACAAAGTTCTTATCTTTTCTTAGTGTCTTAGTGGCAATTACTTATTTAATAGTTCCTTAATCTCATCAGCGTTTTTCCCCTTAAGCTCCAGAATGTTGAGAGACGAGTTATTCTTCGAGTCTATGATAAATTTATCCATACCGGATAGAACCGATTCCATGGTTTCTAGATAGAGTCTTTTTCTGGTTACATCTTCGGCCTTCTTACTCTCTTCCAGAATCTTCGTGAATCTATCGGCCTCCCCCTTGGCCCGGTTTATCTTCTCTTCCTTGTAAGCCTGTGCTTCGTTCAGGAGCTTTTGTGCTTCTCCCTGCGCTCTGGGTATCACCTCGTTTCTATATGCCTCCGCCTGATTGATGAATTTATCTTTATCTTCTTTTGCGCTGGCCACGTCTTTAAAAGCGCCTATAACCGGCTTGGGCGGCTCGACATCCTGTAACTGAACTGCGACAATATGTATCCCCGCTTCGTAACTATCCATTATTTTTTGGAGCAGGATGCCTACCTCCGCCTGGACTTCCGCTTTTCCCACGGTTAAGACGTAATCGATTTCCTTGTCTCCCACGACCTGTCTCTTGGCCGCTTCCGCTGCATCTCGGAGGACCGTTTCTACATCTTTAGCATTGAATAGGTACTCCTCTGCGTTTTTAATTCGGTACTGCACTATGAACTCGGAGCTAACTATGTTCAGGTCGCCGGTGAGCATCAATGATTCCTCCGGAACTTCTCTATAGCGTGACGGGGGTCCCGGGTCAACAGTCCTGAAGCCGATTTCTATTCTCTTTACCTGTGTAACTTTGGGTTTCTGAACCTCTTCGATGGGCCAGGGAAGCTTGAAGTGAACGCCGGGGTTCTCAGTCCGGTTGTATTTCCCGAACCTTTTAACAACACCCTGCTCGTCGGCCTCTACTATATAAAAACAGGAAAAAACAATCCAGGTTCCTATGATTAGGTAAAGGATAATGCTGGGTATAGACTTTCCCCATCTTTGCTCTGGAAGCGGCTCTCCGCCGTTTATCGCTCTCAGTTTTCGGAATCTTCTAAAAATGCTCATTGTATATTTCAGTTAATATACATAGTATCCTTACTCTTTATAGGAACGCCAGTGCAAAAATGCGTAGAGGCGCGACTAATCGCGTCTCTACAATAAGCTACCATGTAATTCTAGTAACGATCTAGATTAACGAGCTACTTAACTCCAAAGTTTCTTGGCAGTGTTGTGATTTCTATTAATACCTTATAATCCGTCTTTTTGTCAATAAGCCCTTTCGTAGCTAAGTTTGTATACCTCTGTCCAAATCATATCCGTTCAAATAAACCAGGTAAGGTCCGATAACATTAGTTTTTAGAAATGAGATTTCTTCGGTCGTAGAATTTATCCCATCAGGGGTTTACCCTGAGGAAATCGAAAGGCTCAGGACAGGCTCCGGGCACTTCCACTCGCTGGATAAGATTCGGAATAAGTACATCGGCATCCTTCGACGAGGCTCAGGATGAGCGGATGCATGCATCCGCTAGTAATAAGAGATAATAAACCCGTTCATTCTGAGCAGGTCCCCCGGTTTAACCGGGGGATGAATGAACACCTCAAAAATCCGATCCTTAGTATAGCCATTAGATAAACTCGTTCGTCACCAGCCCTGCCAGAGGTCTCATGGAGGGCCATCATCTTCTTTTGGCGGCGATGCAATCTCTTATTTTGGACAAGTTTTAGATCCTTCATTAATCAGTGCGTATGGCCATATGCCTCTACACGAAGACGGCCTGAAATTTGTACTGTTTTTAGTTAAACTTTAATTCTAAATCGTTAGTTCTCGTCATAATCTTCGTCAAGGAAAGAAAATATGAAAAAGACTCCGCTCTATGATATCCATGCCCGGCTAGGCGCCGTCTTTGGCCAATACTCAGGCTGGCTAATGCCAAAAAACTACGGCGACCAGTTGGAAGAATATAAAACGATAAGAAGTAATGTCGGCATCATTGACCTTTCTCATCGGGGCAAGCTCCGCCTGAGCGGTAGGGAGCACATCAAGTTCCTACAGGGAATGTTGACAAACGACGTGAATAAGCTGGGGGTGGGAAAGGGTTTATACGCCACTCTTCTTACACCCAAGGGAAGAATGCTAGCAGATATGAGGCTATATCGCCACGACGAATTTGTGCTCTTAGATTTAGAGCCGGGATTGAATGAAAAGGTAGGGGAACTCTTGACGAAGTTCCGCTTGTCCTGTAGAGCGAGTATAGAGGATGTAACTGAGGGCCTTGCCCTGATCTCCGTTCACGGCCCCAATTCTGGGAAACTGCTCCGGAAGGCTTTAGCTGAAGAGATCCCTGAATTGAGTGAATATGATTTTTTGAAGAGAGATATATTCGGCTCTCAATCGACCATTGCAAGAATAAACCGCACCGGGGAGGAAGGTTATGATATTTTTGTGGGGTCCGGTTTGGCTTTGGAACTCTGGGAGCTTCTGACTAAGAATGGTGAGGAGTTTGGAATAAAACCGGTTGGACTCGATGCTATGGAAGCTCTGAGGATAGAAGCGGGCATTCCCAGATATGGCGTGGACATGGATGAAGGAACTATCCCGATCGAGGCCGGCCTTTGGCACGCTCTAAGCTTCGACAAAGGATGCTACGTGGGGCAAGAGGTGGTCGCCCGGATCAAGTGGAGGGGGCATGTGAACAGGCATCTGGTAGGGTTTGTAATTGAAGGGGAGGAGCTACCCAAATCGGGCGACAAGATCTTACACGGAGAGCGTGAAATCGGGCAGATAACCAGCAGTGTGTTTTCTCCGTCCCTAAAAAAAGGGATAGCTCTGGGCTACATAAGAAGGGAATTTATAGAGCCGGGAACAAAGGTTTCGGTCAAGCTAGAAGAGGGTAAAATCGAGTCGGCGGAGGTTGTGAAGACGCCTTTCTACGTGAAGCCATGAACGGCCAGCCGGTTACCACTAATACACTAATATACTAACGTTTTTGAATCCAGAAAATGCTTAAAATTATTTTTGCCTACATGATGTACTTAGCTTGTTACGGAATTGCCACTAAATTTTCATCGTGAACAGATCCACTTCGTCCGGTGTAAACCAATCGGACGGAAGGTGTCATTTCAATCACAATACCTGGCCATGACCATTGAGCAGATTTACGATTTCACAGGCAGAGTGCGTGGTAACCGCTATCAAGCCGGGATGAATCATTATCCCGAATCCTTCGGCTTCTCGGGATAAACTACTACGAAGGTGAAATAGGGTTAGGACAGCGCTTGGGTAGCGGTAACCATTGTTTAACAACTCAAGTTAAACCTAATACCGTTTATGGTAGAATTGTGGTATGAAAAAGAGAGAGTTAAGCGACCTGCAAAAGGCAAGACAGCATTTCATCAGAGCCACCACCGAGTGGATAATAGGCACCGGGTTTGCTCTAAAGGGGGTAAGGAACCTCGTTCGTGAGGGAGACGGCAAGAAGCTCATTTCCGATTTGACCGGAAGGTTTGTGGGCAGGGGGCTCGGCATGATGATGAATCTGGCTGAAATGTTAAACCAGATGGAGCAAAGCAAATCCAAGAGACCGAAAAGCTCCAGGAAGAGAACGAGGAAGATTCGTGTTGAGTAAGGTTTTTCCAGACCCGGAAAACGCGGAAAATGCGTTAGCGCTTTTCAAAGAGTTTCATGGAACTATTCCCAAGCAAAAAGAGGAAATCCTTTACCTGATTGCCTCCTACAGCCGTTTTCTGGGTAGGGCCATTATAAGCTACCCGGAGATACTGGACACCTTTTTCACCCCCGAGTTTCTGCAAAGTCAAAAGCCTCTCCAGAAAACCCTGGAGGAGACCATCGGCATCGCCAAGAGCTCTAAGACCGCTGAACTGCTCATGGCCAGGCTAAGACGGTATAAATATAAAGAGATTTCCAGGATTATTTATCGAGACATCATGGATTTGGGCGGTTTTCCAGAGATAATGGAGGAGCTCTCGGACCTGGCCAGCGGTATATTGGAGGCGGCGTTTAGATTTTTTAAGGAGGAAATGCAGCTCAAAAACCTGGGGAGATTCGTGATAATAGGCATGGGAAAGCTGGGGGGTAGAGAACTCAATTTAAGCTCTGATATCGATTTGGTCTATCTATATAAAGACCTGGGAAATCCGGACCCTTTCTTCAAACTGGCTGAAAGAATTACCAAGACAATCAGCGCCGTCACTAACGAAGGTTTCATTTATAGGGTTGACCTGGGGCTTCGTCCCGGAGGCGGGAAGAGCGCCATTGCCGTGTCGTATGAGGGAGCAATCGAGCATTACTTTTACTGGGGTGATACCTGGGAGAGAGCGGCACTCATCAAATCCAGGCCGGTTGCCGGGAACATTTCACTAGGAGAGGAATTCAACCGGGAAATTGAACCTTTTGTCTATAAGAAATTTCTAGACTACGCTTCCATAGAAGACCTGAAAGATATGAAGACCAAGTTGGATAAGCTCCATAAGAGACACGACGTAAAACTGGGAAAGGGAGGTATTAGAGAGATAGAGTTTTTCATACAGGCATTACAACTGGTTAATGGCGGCGCCCTCAGTGATTTGAGGGAGAAAAACACCCTTAAGGCTTTGGAAAAACTCCTCGCCAACAGAATCATCGAGGAGCCGGTCTTTAAATCCTTGACCTCTTCATACTTATTCTTGAGGAAGGTCGAGCACGCCATTCAGTTGGCAGACGAGCTTCAGACCCATAGGATCCCGGAGGACCCGGACAGCGTGGATAAGCTGGCTAAGAGACTTGGGTTTAACCGCCGGGAAGAATTCGAGCGGGAATACCAAAAAATGACCTCCCAGGTCTCGACAATATACGACCGGCTTTTCTACGAGCCGTCGCGTAAGATCGAGGAAGAGGGAAAGGAATTCTGGGAATTAGCCGATTTTCTGACGGAAGGCCATATAGCCGAGGATGAGGCCAGAGAGAATTTAAGGAAGCTTGGGTTTAAGTACCCGGAGACAGCAATAGAGCTTTTTGGCGTCCTCCTGGATACAAAGAAGGGAGGGCTCACCCAGAGAGGAAGGAGCCTGGTACGAAAGATAATTCCAGCCTTCTTGAGTAAAGTCATAAACTCTCCAGACCCAGACGCCGCTCTTCGAAACCTGGAGCGCTTTATCTCCGGCATAAGATTCCGCACATCTATATACGCCATGCTTGCGGAGAACCCGGAGATACTGGAATTGCTCTCAAGGCTATTTGCCACGAGCGGATACCTTTCCAACTTCTTGATCAAGCACCCGGAGTATCTCGACATTCTCACCTTGAAAGAGGTATGGAAGGAGTTTGAGTCGAAAGAGGACATGGTGGAAGAACTCAGCAGGGTCATCGATGAGGAGAAGGAGTTTGAGGATAAGCTGGATGCGATTAGAAGGTTTAAGCATGTGGAGACTCTAAAGCTATGTTTGAGAGACTTAAACCGGGAAGTGGACCCACTCTACGTCGGCGACTATCTTTCCATGTTGGCGGAAACGGTGATGGAAGTCGGGCTCTCGCTAGCCATAAAGACTCTGGGACGGAAGCCCCGGGCTAAAAACAAGGCCTCGGACATGGTAGTAATGGGCATGGGAAAGCTGGGAGGTAGGGAGATGAGCTATAACTCTGACCTCGATATCATCTTTATCTACGATGGAGATGACCATGAATTCTTCTCCCGTCTGGGGCAGAAAATGATATCAGTCCTATCTACACCAACAGGTGAAGGCTACGCCTACAAGATAGATATGGGCCTTAGGCCCTCGGGTAGGTCCGGAGCGTTAGTTTCATCGCTTGAATCCTTCAAAAAGTATCATGAAGAAAATGCCCGGCTCTGGGAAAGACAAGCCCTTATCCGGGCAAGACCTTCTGCCGGAAACATGGAACTGGGAAAGAGGGTTATGGGGGCAGTGGAGTTCTTTGTCTATGAAAAACCATTGAACGAAGATTTTCATAAGGAGATTGACCACCTCCGGTTACGCATGGAAAAAGAATTAGCCAAGGAGAGTGAGAAGAAGCTCAATCTGAAGACCGGGAGGGGCGGTATTGTAGACATAGAATTTCTGGTACAAATGCTCCAGTTAAAATTCGGCCGTGATTACAGACCGGTTAGAACCCAAAACACCCATCAGGCCCTCGAAGCCTTGAATAGATGCGACCTGATCGATGAGGATACATTCCGGGTGTTGAGGGACGGTCTTTATTTCCTGAAAAAAATGGAGAACATGCTCAGGCTTCTCCACGATGGGGCAACCAGCGAGCTTTACGAAAACGATTTCCGAAAGCTTGCTCTGGAGCTTAATACAAAAGGGGACGGTGAAAAATTAAAAGAAACGTATATCTCCAAGACAAACGAGATAAGGAGAATCTATGAGAGATATTTTTCTTGATTTTATTAGCCGGGAATGAAAGACAATGAGGATGCAAGGTGCAGGATGCATGATCCATGGTGCATTATATAGTGTATCGGGTATCATGAATGATGTATCCATTGTTTTTTCTTTTACCTTTTCCTGTAATGCGTGTTCATTAGTGGCTAAAAAATCTTCTTTTCCGGAGAGCGGATGGAGCGGTTTAAAAGTTGCATATTAATCATGGCCGACGGCGCCAGGGCGGATGTCTTTCAAGAGCTGCTGAGACGAGGCGACCTACCACACATATCCAAATACATAGTGGAAAAGGGAACCTATACCAACGCCGTCTCCGTTTTTCCGTCCACCACCGGTCCGGCCTACGCACCGTTTATCCTGGGAAAATTCCCGGGTAGGTGCAACCTCCCCGGCATCAGGTGGTTTGATAGAAGGCTATATTCGAAAAGGCTTTTTTCCCTGTTTCGGTCAAGAAGCTACGTGGGCATCGAAGGCTTCCTCATGAACCGGGACATTTCCAAAGATACCCCGACACTGTTTGAGGTATTTCCCGGGAGTTCTAGCATCCTAAACGAGCTTTCCCGGGGAGCCGGTCTTCGGGGGGATAAAACCCGGTTTCGAAGAATCTACTACAAGCTCAAGAGCCATTTCACCGACCACTGTGACGAAGTGGACATAGCCGCCAGGAGGATTCTCCTCCAATCATTGATAGATTCCCCCCAGTTTACCTTTACCGTGTTTCTGGGTATCGATACCTATTCCCACCTGAACCATCCATTCCACGACAAGGTGATACAATCCTATTCTAGAATAGATGAAACTCTCGGTCTTCTCGGCAGATCCCTGGAGGCTCGAGGGAAACTGGATGAGACCCTCATCATAATCGTCAGCGACCACGGGCTCACCCAAACCCATTCCCACTTCGATTCCCTCGAATTCATGAACCGGCTCGGCTTCAAGACGTTCTATTATCCAAACATCTTCAGGTTCTACGCCGACGCCGACGCCGCCAACATGGTCTCGGGAAACGCCATGGCCCACATTTATATAAAGAGCCCGGAGGGCTGGGGACGCCGGAGCAATTTTGAGGAGCTTTCTGAGGTTGTGGACAAGCTTATGGAGAGACGAGAAGTGGACATAGTGGCGGGATTAGATGAAAAAGGCCGGGTGAGAATCAGGAGTGAAAGGGGAGAGGCTCTGACCTGGCTCGACGACCGGGGAAACATAAGATACGAGCGTACCCTTAGCGATCCCTTCGGGTATAACGGACTTCCCGACAATATGAGTCTTGATGAAGCATTAGAACACAGCTTCGATACGGATTATCCGGATGCCCTTCTCCAGCTTATTCAGCTCCTGGAGTGTCCCCGCTCGGGTGACCTAGTGGTTAGCGCAAAACCGGGGTTCGACTTGAGGGCCAGGCATGAGAATCCGGAGCACCGCTCGTCCCACGGTGCGTTATTCCGGGAGCATATGGTCGTCCCCTTGTGCATCAATAAGGAGATTAAAAAGAAGTTTGTAAGAACGGCTGACTTATACCCGACCATAGTTCGCCTTCTGGGCCATCCCGTTCCGGATTGGGTAGACGGGACAAGCCTGGTTGACTAATTGCACCTCACCGGTAGTAGAGAACCCGGAATATGGATTCCGAAATGAATAGTGCGATAACCCCCCAGAGAAAGTAACCCCATATTTCTCTGAAGACCTTGACCAATCCGCTTTTCTCATCGTGCTCCTGAGGTATGGTTTCAAGCGAGATTCTCTCATGGTCGGATTCGCGGGGGTCTGTATTTATGGAGAAGCTGTACAACGATTCTCCTCCATCCTCAACCCTATATATCCCGGGCACGCGGGTGTGGCTAAACTTTGGTCTTTCCCTGGCAACCCTGAATTTCTCCCCGTCGGGCGTTATAACAGTCGCCTCTTCCGCCTGCTTAGTAAACGCAATATCGACCATGTCCCCTACCGTGAAGTTTCTTCTCCGAGATTGGGCGTCCTGCGACAGGTCGAATATCTTCTTGATGGTGGGAAGAAATACCGGGGTCAGGGGGAAGCTATTCCAACTGGTATCGGCCGTCGAGGCAAAGAGGAATACGCTTCCGGATTCTACATCCCTCCGGAGTAGAAATGGAGAATCGTTAGAGGAATTCAAAAGGATAATGGAATCGTTTGCCGGCTTGAGACCGAATAGTTTTTTTACCTCTGCTCGGTCGTATCCTCCGATATCTTGAGCAAAAGGCCCATCCGAAGTAGCGGCTTTAAGAAAATATTTGCCCTCGGATAAAACACCGAGCTCTGCCGGAAGGATTTTAAAAAGGGCATTATACACCTCACTTTTTACCCGATCTCCCGGGAATATGACCAGCACTCCTCCATCTTTTACACGGTTCTCTATTTCCTCTGCTTTCTCCGGGGTTATGTCTCCTACGTTGGTCAAAAGGATTAAATCGTATTTCTGGAGCTCGTCGTTGAGAAAAGTATCGTTATCCTCTATCTCCAGGCTGAGAGGAGATATCTCTGAGATGGTCTCCACCGCGCGGGCAAGGTAATACGTTTCACTAAGCCTAGCGTCTTCCCTGGGGTCGCCGTCAACCATAAGCACCCGTAGTCCCCGGTTTTCAGGAAGGACAAAATATCTGACATCATCCAGGGTAAGATTATCGTGCTCGATCTCCACTTTACCCAGCAAATCTCCGCTGGAAAGCCTATCTTTGGGAAAAATAAACTCTTTAATTTCCTCCCCCTCCGGCTCAATCTCAAAGAAGCCTTTGATCTCCTGGTTGCCTAAGGAAACTGTGGTCAAGAGATTCTTAACCCCGTTCCTGGAAAAATTCCTTACATGAACCATTATCCTTATCCATTCCTCTTCATCCTCGAAATCTATTTCCGAGATGGTGCGGTTTTCCATATCCTTCCCCGAAAGAACATCTACCGGAACAAGCCATGCTCTTGAGAAGTTTTCTCTACGCCAGCCGTTTCTCTGGAGGTCGGTAATAATTATCACTTCTTTATCTCGGTTAGGAGTCTTCTGAATCAAACCGAACACCTCTTCCAGCCTTCTTTCATTATCAGTGAATGAATAGGACTGTTTTATGCTTTCCAAGTCCTCTTTCATCCTCGACTTATCCACTGTGATACCCGGTTTTATATCGCCCTCCGGGACGAGTGGCAGCACTGCTCCGAAGCTTCCGTCACCGAGGGAGTCTATTATTTGCTCGGCTCTCTTTCTGGCGACCTCAAAATTATCGCCGTAGGCCATGCTCAAGGAATTATCCACGACGATAGCGACCGATTTCGGTTCAGCCGTATTCACCGGAGAGAGGGAAAACAAGGCTGGCTTCGAAAATACGAGCACGAGCATAACCAATACCAAGGACCGGAGAAAGAGCAGGAGAAGGTCTTTTATTCTTGATTTCCGCGCTGACTGGCCCTGGGAAGAAAGCAGAAAGGACACCGCGGAAAAGCCCTTTTTGACCCCGCTTTTCCTGGATATCAAATGTGCGACGATGGGAAGGAGAACTGCCGAAAGCCCTATCAGAAAGAGTGGATTTAATAAGGAAAAATTCAACTTTGCCTCTATCTGTCCGCAATTTGGATCAGAACGTCTTCTAACGGAGCATTCAACGGGGAACGAACATACCTAAACCTGCTCTCATGACACAAGAGTTTTAATTTATCCATGAAATCCCTCATCCTCTTTCTATAAGTATCCTTGATGCTTTCAACGTCGACCAGAACCTTATTCCCGTCCTCCAAGTCCTCAAACTCGATTGATCCACTGAAATTGAAATCTATCTCATCCGGATGCAAAACCTGGAAGGCGATTGTCTCTTTTCTAGACGAGCGGAGAAGCTTGAAGCATTCCTCCACCGACTCGATGTCGGCGAGAAAATCGGACACTATGACGAATGCCGCATCTCTATTAATCTTCTCGATCACCCTGGAGACCGGTTCTTTAATCTGGGTCTTACCGGAGGGCTTTAAGTGTTTTAATTTTTCAATTATGGGAGCTATATTATATGCCCCGGCCCGGGGTGGGAGCATATCTATATACTCATCGCTGAAATCGGCTATCCCCACGGAGTCCCCCTGCTTAAGAAGAAGGTAGGCCAGCGTTCCGGAGAGCTTTTTGGCGTAATCTAGCTTATTCCTTTCCTCCGACCCATAACCCATGGAGGCGCTTCTATCGACCAGTATTAACCAGGTCAGGTTCACTTCATCCTCGAACTTTCTCACGTAAAGGCGATCGAGCCTGCCGTAGAGCCGCCAGTCCACGTGTTTAAGCTCGTCGCCACGAGAGTATTCTTTATATTCCAGGAAATCCGGGCTTATACCTTTGAAAGGGCTTTTGTGGATCCCCGCTCTCACCGCTTTCACCGGGGTGGAAATACGAAAAGAGAAAGCCCGGAGCTTTAGAGCGGCGTCTACGTCTATAATATCTTGCGGCATATACTAAGGAAAGGGATAGCTAAATCGCGGATAACGTGGCTACTGGCTGAGAAGCTTCTCGATTTCTCCTGCAACCGACTCTTCTTCTAGGCTCTTGGCTATGGAGATTTCCTTGATCAACAAAGCCCTCGCCGCATCCATGATCCTTCGTTCCCCGAAGGAAAGTTCCTTTTCACTCTGGAGGAGGTAGATATCTCTCAGGACAGTAGCGACTTCCAATATATTTCCACTTTTTAACTTTTCCGCATACTCACGGTACCTCTTATTCCAGCTCTGGTGGCCGTTGCCGGAGTTACTAGCCCTTTTTTTGCCCCTGAGTATACGATATATGCTGGGAATTTCAGACTTGGTTATTACCGGTCTCAATCCGACAATCCCGGCATTATCGGTAGGAACCATTACGGTAGCATCACTATCGATAACTTTAAGTATGTAAAATGCCTTCTTGGTACCGCAAATTTCTTTAATCTCTATCCCTTTTACCTTAACAACGCCGTGAGCGGGATAAACGGCCTTCGCACCTACCTTGAACATTCTCTCCTTTCCTTGGCGTTGGATTAAACTACAATATCATAATTTGAGTAGATGGTCAACCATGGATAGCCGCCGCCAAAAATACCCATGTCATTACCAGTTTCCATGAATAGAATATAATAAACTATGATTGATTAAATAAGTTACAATGCTAAAGCTACAAAAGAGGGCGGCGGATAGTTGATAAATGATTATAAGCGTGACAGCAGTTATCGAGACCAACTCGACTAGGGGAGTGTGATGGAGTTAGAATGTGAAATACTCATCGTCGGTGCGGGCATAACCGGTCTTACCATTGCACGGGAGTTGGTTAGTCGCAATGCCGAGGACATCATCATCATCGACAAAGAAAAAACATTTGGGACCCATGCCAGCGGCAGGAATAGCGGGGTCCTCCATTCCGGGGTTTATTACACACCCGACTCTTTCAAGGCTAAGTTCTGCGCCCAGGGGAACCGTCTAATGAAAGAGTTCTGTAAGGAAAAAGGACTGGCGCTAAGGGAAACTGGAAAGGTAATAGTGGCCAAGGACGAGGACAAGCTTCAGGGACTCTATGAGCTTAAAAGAAGGGCTGACTTAAATGAAGTGAGGTCAGTCGTAATCGACCAAAAGGAGCTTTCTGAGATAGAGCCGTATGCGGTAACGTGGGAGAGGGCTCTTTACTCGCCGGATACTGCGGTAATAAACCCCAAAGAGGTGTTAAAGGCCCTAATCGATGAGTTGAAGGAATCTGGTAAAGTCAAAATCCTATTCGATACCCCTTTCTCCGGGCTAAGAAATGACCACACGGCCATGAGCGGACAACGGACAATACGCTTCAAGAAGTTTGTGAATGCCTCGGGAGCCCAGGCGGACAGGGTAGCCTACTTCTTTGGGGTCGGAGGGGAATATAAGATATTGCCGTTCAAAGGAACCTATAAAAAAATAAGGAAAGAAAGTTCTTATCTGGTAAAAGGCAATATCTACCCGGTGCCGGACCTAAGAAACCCCTTCCTGGGAGTGCACCTCACCAGAAGCATAGAGGATGAGGTATATGCAGGCCCTACCGCCATTCCCGCTCTCGGCCGGGAAGACTACGGTTTGTTCGACGGTCTTTCTGGAGAAACATTATCCATTCTTTACCGGGATGGAATCCTTTTAACCAGGAATGAAGCCTTCAGGAGTGCTGCCTGGAG
>DATMAT010000005.1 GCA_035559815.1 Thermodesulfobacteriota bacterium | reverse complement strand
ACCGAAGGTGGACGGGCTTGAGGTATTGAGGAGGGTTAAATCAGACGAGAGGACAAAGGCGACGCCGGTGGTGGTGTTGACCTCGTCTAGGGAGGAGAGGGACGTGGTGGAGAGTTACAAGCTCGGGGTGAACAGCTACATAGTTAAGCCGGTAGATTTTGACCAGTTTATCCAGGCAGTCACACAACTGGGGATGTACTGGATGCTCCTAAACCACAGACCCGGCTGAAATAGGGCTTATCCTTAATAGTATCTTCTTCATTCCATGGGAGCGGGAAATGAATAAAGAGCTTCGAATACTCATTCTGGAAGACGTTCCTACGGACACAGAGCTAGTCGAATACGAACTACGCAAAGCAGAAATTTCTTTTTCTTCAAAGCGCGTGGAGACGAGAGAAGATTTTATTAAAGCACTTGAGGAGCATGCACCAGACCTTATTCTCTCTGATCACACACTGCCTTCATTCGACGGAATGGAGGCACTGAAGATTGCGAAGGAAAAATTTCCCGACGTGCCTTTTATATTCGTTACCGGCTCGCTCGGTGAAGAGGGGGCCATTGAAACCCTGAAGAGTGGGGCTACCGATTACGTCCTTAAAGATAACCTATCCCGCCTCGCACCCTCAGTACGTCGAGCGTTAAGAGAGGCGGAGGAGAGAAAAGAGCATAAGAGGGCCCTGGAAGCCCTGAAAGATAGCCGGGCTCTTCTCGCCGGGATCGTTGACTCGGCAATGGATGCGATTATAAGCCTGGACTCTCAACAGCATATCATTCATTTCAACAGGGCTGCGGAGAAAATGTTCGGCTACTCGTCTAGTGATGTAATCGGCCAGCCGGTCGACATCCTTATTCCGGAGAGATTTCGTGCAGCGCACCGTGAGCATATAAAGACATTTGGAGATTATGGCGCAACCAATCGGACTATGGGGAGTACGGGAGGAATCAGCGGTTTACGCTCCAATGGGGAGGAATTCCCCATAGAAGCCTCTATCTCGCAGGTAGAAGCCTTGGGCCAAAAGATATTTACCGTTATTCTTCGGGACGTTACCGACAGGAAAAAACTGGAAGCCCAGTTTCTCCGTGCCCAGAGAATGGAGAGCATCGGCACGCTTGCCGGAGGGATCGCCCATGATTTGAATAATGTGCTTCAGCCGATAATGATGGCCTTGCAGCTTTTAAGAAATACCTACAAGGACGAGAAAAGTCAGGTTTGGATAGATACTCTGGAATCAAGCGCCGTACGCGGAGCCAATTTAGTGAAACAAGTCCTGTCCTTTGCAAGGGGTGTAGAGGTCGAGAGGACGATTATTCAAACAAGATATGTAATAGCCGAAGTGGAGAAGATTGCCAAAGAAACTTTTCCAAAAAATATAGAAATAAAAACCGACATACCCAAAGACCTTTGGACAATCCAAGGAGACGTAACTCAGCTCCACCAGGTTTTGATGAATATGTTGGTAAACGCTCGAGATGCAATGAAGAACGGGGGTGTTTTGAGCATATCCGCAGAGAACTTTTACGTGGATGAAAACTATGCCCAGGTGCATATGGACGCTAAAGTTGGCCCTCACGTTGTAATCACGGTCTCGGATACGGGAACCGGAATCCCCCCGGAGTTAAAAGATAGGATATTTGAGCCCTTCTTCACCACCAAAGAGCTGGAGGAGGGCACCGGATTGGGGCTCTCCACTGCCTACGGAATAGTCAAGGGGCATGGAGGATTCATAAACGTGTACAGTGAGATCGGAAAGGGCACCCGGTTTAAGGTTTATTTGCCGGCGGCCGAAACTGACGAAACGAAAAAGATAGGAGAGAAACAAATTGATGACATCTTACTGGGGCATGGAGAACTTATACTGGTAGTTGACGATGAACCGTCGGTTCAGGAAATTGCCAGGGTGACTTTAGAGACCTATGGTTATAGAGTTATGACTGCTGGCGACGGTGCGGAAGCAATAGCGCTTTATGCTCAATACCTCCCGGATGTTAAAGCAGTGGTTTTGGATATGATGATGCCGATAATGGATGGTCCGTCCTGCATCAAGGCACTGAGAAAGCTAGACCCAGATGCAAGAATCATTGCAGTAAGTGGACTGAAGGAGCATGGCCGGTTTGGCGAGGTTGCCAGCACCGATGTGCATGCTTTCCTGTCCAAGCCTTTCACCGCCGAAGCACTTTTAAGAACTCTGCATAAAGCCCTCAATACAAATTAGCTAAAATTAAAATTCTGAATGCCAGTTGCCAGCACAAATTGCTCATAACCGTTCTGTGGACTTTGGCCTGAAACCTTCTCGTTGGATGCGCTGTTAATAAATATTGGCTGTATATTTTTTGTGATGGTAATTGTTCACAAGGGGATTATCAGATATATTCTAGGGAATTTATTCAAGGAATAAGGTGATTAAATGCCGGGAAAAAGATTTCAATTTTGCGGTTTAAACGGAGTAATAGCAATAATTATAGCAATAATGGTATTGGTGTATACTACCCCGATTATGGCTGAAGACTATAATACTTACATACAAGAAGGCGACCAATATTACGCTCAGTTCGATAATCTTAAGGCTTTGGAAGCGTACAAAAGGGCCTACGAGCTCGCACCGGATAGTTTTGAAGTATTGGTGAGGCTCACCCGCGCCTACAACGATGTGGGAGAGGATGTAAAAGGGATCAAGTTCAAACCGGACCAGGAGACAAACTCGAAAGAGGTGGAAGAATATTTCAGCCAGGCTGCCCAATATGCCGAGCAGCTCCACCAGAAATTTCCAGATAAAGCTGAATCATATTTTTACCTGGCGGCCACTTACGGGCATCTGGCACTCTTCAAGGGTGGAAAGGAGAAGGTTAAACTGGCCAGGAATGTGGAAGAGAATTCAAAAAAGGCTATTGATTTAGACCCGCAATTTATCCCCGCTTATATCGTCCTGGGGGTTTATTATCGGGAGGTCGCTAATTTAAATTGGGCGCTCAAAGCGTTCGCCAAGACGCTATTCGGCGGCTTGCCAAACGGAACCGACGAGGATTCGGAGAAAACCCTTCTTAAGGCGCTTGAGTTAAATCCCGAGGTCATCCATACCCGCTTTGAGTTGGCTAAAACATACCTGGCCATGGGTAAGGAAGTTAAAGCAACAGAACAGCTCAAGGAAATTATTCACCTCCCCATAACCGACCATCAAGATAAAGAGATAAAAGAGGTGGCAGAAAAAGAGCTGCAAAAGTTGGCAAAAAGGTAAAAAACTTTCTTTCTTTTTATCCTGGCAATCTTTTTATGGAGCGCATGTATGCGTCCCATGAATATAGCCACTCCAAGACCAAGTTTTCAAAAATTGTAAGAATTCCGTTACTATTATACTCTTCCCCCAGAATCACGTTATACTAGGAGGCCCATGCAGATAATAGAGGAGAAATACTCGAAGCTTATTCTTGAGGAAAAGGCCCTTCTAGAGTCGCTTTCTTCAGAAATAAAAGCACTATCCTACCAGGATTTCGAGAATAAGCTCAATGCGGTCAAAGAAAACCTGGAGAATTTATTCTCTATCGTGTTCATAGGTGAATTCAGCACCGGGAAATCGTCCATAATAAATGCACTCCTCGGAGAGAAAATTCTTCCCGAAGGGATCACGCCGACCACGGACAAGATTACGATTCTAAGGTACGGCCAGGCAAAGGAAGAACAGTTGGAAAACGGAAATTATTTTATATCCATTCCCGAGAGCAGGCTCAAGGGATTTTTCATAGTGGATACGCCGGGGACAAACGTTACCATCGAGCAGCACGAGCAGATAACTCAAGAGTTTATCCCCAAGGCGGACATTGTTTTCTTTGTGATAGGTGCTGAGCGGGCGGTGACCGGAAGCGAGGCTAAGCTCATAAGATTCATCAAAGAAGATTGGGTTAAGAATATAGTGTTTCTTTTGAATAAGATTGATATTGTGGAGAGCGATGACGAGCTTAAGAATTTGATTCATTATTCTGAGACTGAAATAGAGCGCATATTCAAGATAAAACCTTTCCTCATACCAATATCGGCAAAGCTGGCCCTGCAAGCGAAAAAGGGGCACTATCCGGAACTTTATTCAAGAAGCGGGATGGCCCGGCTTGAGGAGTATATATTCAAAACCCTGGGAGAAGAGGAGCGTATCAAGCTCAAGATTAAAGGCTCGTCTGAGCTTGCCCTTAATCTCTGCAGAGAGACGGAAAAGGCTCTCTCCAATCATCTCGATAAAATATCCTTAGACACGGAAAGATTGAAGGAGTTTGAAGCCGGGCTCGAAGGTATGAAGGGAGAAGTATTGGAAAACTCCAGACAGTTCACCGAGAGGATAAGGAGCCGGCTCCTGGAATTCAAGACAAGGGGGATAGAATTTATCGATGACCTCATCCGATTTGAAAACGTGTTTAAACTGGTCAGAAAGGAGAAAATCGCCAAGGAATTTGAATACAAGGTTTCCCACCAGACGGTCAAGGAATTGGAAAAAGACCTGGAGGCCATGGTAGCCTGGGCGGAACGCTCTTCCAGGACCCTCATGGACAGCGCCATAGATTTTTACCGTAAATCCATTCAGCCGGAATCACTCAAAGACGGCACCGGCTTCTCATTCAACCGGATGCAGCTCATAGATACGGTGAGGTCTGAGCTGGAGATGAGGCGAAAGCAGATCGACCCAGCCATGTTAGGCGGCAACATTGTCGATTCGGCAAGAGGTGCGGTGGCTTCGGTTTTAGGTGTTCAGGTGGGCTCGCTGGCACTCGGTGCAGCGGTCATCTCCGCCTTCTCCTCGCTTATAGTGGATGTGACCGGAATACTGACCACGATCGCCATCATGGCTACGGCATTTGCCATACTTCCCAAGAAAAGAAGGGACGCCATGAAGGAATTCAGCACCAAGGTTGATACATTGATCGAAGAGCTTACCACCAGTGTAAGCTCTCAGTTTGAACGCGACCTGGAGGGTGTGAAGATGCAGATTCTTGATTCTCTCGTACCCCTCAAGAACTTCTACAAAACCCAGCAGAAAAAACTGACTGAGTCGAAGAAAAAGGTGGAGGAGATTGAGAGTAAATTCGTGGAGATAAAGAATAAGGTATCTTGAGCCGCTTGGTGGACTACTTTTTTTGATACTACCTTACCCCCTTTTATTTCTACGGGAACTGTTTATCAAAAGAAAGGTAATCCGTTGCCACTTCTCGTGCTATTCACCGACAATGAAATGCGAAGGCTCATCGGCAAAAGATTCGGACTGTGGCTAATCCTGCTGGTGTACTCTTTCAGTCTTCTCTTTCTCTTTTTCCCGGCAAGGTCCGAGGACTCCCCTCGGAACCGTTTCGGTAAAGGTAAAAACTACGTGAGTTTGATATCCGGTTATGGAGATGGCTTCTCTATCGGCTTTGTCGGCGACCAGGACGGACGTAAAGTGGAGCTTCTGGCCATCTTTCCAAGCATTGGCTTTGGCCTCTCCGATATGAAGGCGGTAAACAAGTGGTACAGAGGAAATTTTGACCTCCTGGTCGAGGGGCAATTCATCACCAACTTCGAGCCAGAGAGAGGAGCATCAGTAGGTGCAAACTTCATGATGAGATACAATTTCCTCGCCCGGGAACGATTGATACCATACGCTGGATTAGGTGCAGGTATCGGCTATCTCGATTTCAATCTTGAGAGTCAGGAGGACGGTCTTATATTTTATCCTCAAACCGGGTTAGGTCTTCATTATTTTCTGACCAATCAGGTAGCGGTAGATGCCTCCTGGCGAGTACATCATATGTCCAACTCCGGCACAAACATGCCCAACCGAAGCATAAACACCAACCTTTTCCTGCTGGGGGTTAGTGTGTTTTTGGATTGAAAGGGAAAGTTGTTGTAATACATTGTAATCACGCAAAAATCTTATATGATTTGGATTCAGCTTTTAGATTATTAATTCTTTGCGCGTTATTGCTGTATCCGTCAATAATAACCTGTCTTATTGACGCTTTCGGCCTTATCCGTTAATATGACTGTTGGTTATTAACATATCCGTCAATAAGCGGAAGTCTATGTATTATAAGGGTGTTTGATAGTGGATCCTACAAACTTTAAAAATTCTTCTGCCGGAAGGTGTATAAACACTTTAAAAGACTATTGGGCATTCGTGCCAAATCCGTTACCGCCAGAAATAAAATATGATAAAGAGTTAATACGTCTTCTTTCCGAGGCCGATAGGCTGCTAGGGGAATTGTCAGGTACTGGGAGGTTACTGGCAAACCCATATCTCCTCATCGCGCCTTATATCAGGCGTGAGGCGGTTTCAAGTTCACGAATCGAGGGCACTCAAGCTGCGCTAAGCGATCTATTTTTCTTTGAGGCCGCTGAAACAGAGGAACCAAAAGTCCCTGATGTTCGTGAGGTCCACAATTATGTCCAGGCAATGGAATATGGACTTACGCGTCTAAAAGACTTGCCTATTTCTACTAGGTTAATAAAGGAGATTCATAAGATTTTAATGAAAGGTGTTCGAGGTGAACAGCTTACACCTGGAGAGCTACGCCAGAGTCAGAACTGGATAGGCCCACCGGGGTGCTTGCTCAACGAGGCTATATATGTGCCGCCACCTGTGGAAGAGATGAATCAAGCACTAGGTGAGTGGGAAGAATACCTAAATTTAGACCAGGACGAGGCTCCTTTAATCCAATGTGCTCTTATGCATTACCAGTTTGAGGCTATTCATCCATTTCTTGACGGCAATGGCCGTATTGGAAGACTCTTAATCACTTTCTTTCTCTGTGAAAGAGGATACTTAACTCAACCGCTCCTTTATCTATCGGCATTCTTTGAACGATTCAGGAATGAGTATTATTCCAGATTGCTTGATGTTAGTCAGAAAGGAGAGTGGAGAAGATGGATAGAATTTTTCCTACGTGGTGTAACAATTCAGTCAAGAGGTGCTATATCGGATGCTAAAAAGATACTTGATTTACATGCCAAGTATCAGAAGAAGCTTGAAAGAACCAAAAAAATCCCCGAATCTGCGCATAGGTTGGTTGACGAGATTTTTCTTAATCCGGTTATTTCAATTTCTGGTCTTAGTAAAAAATGGAATATACCATTTATTTCCGTGAAAAGGGGAGTTTCGAGGCTTATGGAAATAGGATTCCTCGAAGAGGTAAAGGGCAGGAAAAGAAACAAACTTTTCTTGGCCTCTGAGCTGATGCGAGTGCTATCAGGCTCAGAAAATAATAGACATTAAGAGACACGTTCTTTGATTAGAAGATATAAAAGGGTGGAGCCTCAAAAGTTGAAAACCCTGTATAGGCTAACCCACACTAACCAACACCCAAAAAATCCAGTATCAATCTGCTAACCTCATCGGGGGCTTCCTGCTGCACCCAATGGCTACAGTTTTGGATGAATTCAAGACGAAACGGGGCATCGATGAATTCTTCCGTATTCTCGGTGAGCTGCTTGCCGAGGAAGGGGTCATCCTCTCCCCAAATAAGGAGCGTCGGGGCCTTGATTGGCGGGAAATTCCGGGGTTTCCCCAGTTCTTTCCAGTATGAAGCATTGGGAATGGCCCTATAATAGTTTATCGCTCCGGTTAGAGCCCCCGGCTCCTTCCAACTGGAAACGTATTTTTCGACATCCTCTTCGGAGAATGCTTCCTTTCTCGAAGCGATGTCAAAAACCATCTTCTTCAAGACCTCAAAATCATCTCGTGACAGAACCTCCTCCGGGACCTCGGGTAACAGAAAGAAAAACATGTACCAGCTCCTTTTCATCTGGTCGAAGTCAAGAAAGCCCTTCCGGTTGCGTGCGCCCGGGTGTCCCACATTCAATATAATTAGCTTTTCTATTAGCTGGGGCTCGAACATCGCCACCATCCAAGCAATCGCCCCGCCCCAATCGTGTCCAACGAGTATAGCCTTTTTGTCATCGGGAGATAGTTTTTGGATTAGACCGGCAACATCACCGATGAGGTTGGTAGCGGAATAGTCTTCTATCCTGGACGGTTTGTCCGTTTTATTGTATCCCCGCATGTCCGGCGCAACTACATGGAAATTTTCAGACAGGACTGGAATTTGATGGCGCCAGGAGTACCAAAACTCGGGAAACCCGTGGAGCAGCAAAACGAGCGGCCCTGACCCGGCGCTTACATAATGCATGCGAATGCCGTTTACCTCGACAAAATTATGTTCCCATTTCTCTTCAGACACATCATGCTCCTTTAGCCTGTTTTAATATGTATACTATGATAACCTGCCTCTTTTTCCCTATCTATTCCCTGTTTTTCTGGCAGATTTCAGGCTCCGTAGGCTCCGGGACTGAGCCTTTTGTTGCGTATATCGAGATTCATAAGAAGGAGAGAAATAATCCGCTACTGCCTGAATCGGAGAATTCAGGCGGTGTCGGAACGATTGTGGTATACGCTATACGGCGATATGCGGAACTTAATCAGGCGATGGCATTAGAACGGCCTTGTACGGTCAGTTATTAAATCCTTTCTTTAAGCCATAGAGTATGAGCTGAGACCTGCTTTTAACGGAAAGCTTCCGGTAAATCTTGTAAAGATGAAACTTCACTGTTTTTTCGCTTAAAAATATATCCCTGGCTATGTCCTTGTTGTTTAAACCGCTAAAAACCAATTTCACGATCTTTGTCTCGGCTTCGGTGAGGCTATATAGAGATTTACCCTTCCCTTTAGGGGGGGAGGAGGAGAAGGATTCCAGGACCTTCGCTATCACCTTTCTTTCCACCCAAAGCTCTCCGTTGCTCACGACTTTAATCGCTTTGGTAAGCTGGTTTGAGTCTATATTTTGTGATATGTACCCTCTTACTCCATGGCGAATGGCACTTAGTAGCATATCTTCATCGTAGTTATCGGCCACTATTAGAATTACCTTGGTATCCTTGTTCTTTTTGAGCAAGTCTAGCAACTTGGCCAGGTTTAATCCCAAGAGGTCAAGGTCGACAAGCAGAATGTCGAATTTAAGGTCTTTCCATGACTTAACCAGATCCGGCAAATTAGAGGCCTTAGCCACTATCTCTATACATTCGTCTTCCTCCAATATCTTGCTCAGCCCCTCCCTCAATAGCGAGTAATTACAGGCTACCGTAACCCTGATGGGGGTACCGTTTTTCCCGACATTAATTTCTTTTGCCACAGCCATGATAGACCTCCTCTGTCTCTGATTTGCTCACCAGTTTATATTCACAGGTTATATCTGACTTTCTCCCCAACGTTAGAAAAGACACAAAAGCATATAGAGCAATATTAATACTTCATTCTTACCGTTCAACCGAGGTCGAGTAATTCAGAGAGGAGAGTGATTTTAATAGCCGGATTTTTACCTGGGCTTGTTTCAGTAGACTTGGAGTCACATTTAGGATAGACATTGCTTTTTTGCTGCATCGGTATAATATTCGCAAACAATATAAAACTTAAGTATTAATTACACATTAAATTGTCATAAAAGTCAACTGACTTTAGTTAGGAGACGTTTCAACCTAAAGTCAGAGTTAAGCGATTTTGTGGTATCGTAAGATGCTAATATTACAGTATTTTCAATACATTACTTCCGATTTCTTCATATTATTTATTTTGCAATTTTGACAATATAATCAGTCCTAACTATAATCTCCACGGTTCTTATTGTCTTTGGGCACCTCTTTTGGCGTGCACAAGAAAAGATGATAGCGGTAGGAAATCTGGGGAAAGCGAGTTAGTACAGTTTATATACCGACGAGATAGTTTTAGTCTTTAAGTTTCTCATGAAGGAGAGATTAAATGGAGAGTATTAAGCACACGTATGATTATGAGCCATTCGCCGACACACCCGAATATCTCCGGGTAAACAGCGAAATTGTACGCAGTTGGATCGAGATAATAGTGGGAAGGGGGGTAAACGGCGTAGATAGCATCTTAGATATAGCCACCGGAGCGGGGACGATGGTGGAGCTATTCATCGAACAATTACCGGCACACTGGAATCCCCCAATCGTTAAGTGCCTGGATCAGTCTATGGAGGCTTTATGCTCGGTCCAGGAAAGATTGGCAAAGAGGGTAGTGAAGCTTCTTTTAATCCATTCACCGGCTGAAGAGATGGCCATTCCCGAAAGAAGCATAGACATAGCCGTTTGGGGTAACGGCATACATTATTTATCCGAGGAGGCGCAAAAAAGAAGTGTCATGCGAATTAAGCAGGCCTTGAAACCGGGAGGCTTATTCTTTTTTAACACATCATTCTACGACGGAGCACGCCCGTTAGAGACTTTAGCGTTTTATCGAGCTCAGGTAAAGAAGGCGGTAGAGCTTCTTCGTGCGTCAGGTGTCCAGAAGACTCAGAACGAGTCGCGGCCGGAAGCGTCAAAGTTCCTGTCCAAATCTTACTATGAACAATTGGTAATCGAAGCTAGCTTCAAGCTTGAAGAAGTAAAAGAGGTTACCGCTAATCTCTATAAAAAGGCCTGGGAGCATATCAGTGGTTTTCATCAATATGCGGCAGGGGCTTTACACGGCTATCCGGTCGAAGAGGCGTCAATAGCTATGAAAAATGCGGTTTCTCCTGTACTGGAGCAATACGGAAAGAAGGATGAACTGGGAATTCCCTACATTCCCCGCAACTGGCTGGCCATCAGCGCCAGCTCATAAAGATTAGGCGGGGCCTGGGGCGGAGGGAAACGATCATGGTTGCATAAAAGCCAGACACAGGGACATGGATTACTTTTTTCCAGATGAGAAGATTTGTCACACCCCCTTTTAATAATGAGAATCAGGAAAAATTTCGTAAAATATAGACATGAACAGAGCATTTATCTATAATCAGTCGTGAATTTTACCCCTTTTCGTGCTGATGAATTTCACGTATATACTTTCAAGCAATAACCTTCATCAATGTTAATTCGATGTCAGAACGATATCCGACGCTAAGTAAAGCTCCAATTACGGAAGCACTTGTAGATATAAGGTGTTTATTGCCGAAAGGATTTAATGTGGATCAATTCAAAACAATCGGAGCTAACATATTAAAAGATTATCCTCTTGAGAAAGTAATTAGGGTTCACGAAGCAAAGATTCATTACAAGGGCGACGAGCAGGAAGTGACAACCCATGGCAAAATTAATGGTTATAGATACGAGTCATCTAATAGAACCAAGATTGTTCAGTTAAGGCTTGATGGATTTACTTTTAACAGACTTAAGCCTTATAATAATTGGGCAGAGGTTAGAGATGAGGCATTACGACTATGGAATTTGTATAGAGATTTAGTAAAGCCTGAATTCATTAACAGAATTGCTTTACGTTACATAAACAATCTAAATATACCTATGCCGATAGAGGACTTTGGAGACTATTTAACCTGCCCCCCTGAAGTTCCAGAGGGACTACCGCAAGGAATTAGTAGCTTCTTCTATAGAGTAGTTGTTCCTGCAGACGATTCTAGAATAACGGCTATAATTACTCAAGCTCTAGAACAAAAGGTTGATGTTAAAGATTATCTACCCATAATATTAGATATAGATGTTATCAAATTCACACCGGATGGCTTTTTAGAAGAGGACATTTTCGCAATTTTAGAGAAACTAAGAAACTTCAAAAATCAGATATTTTTTAAGAGCATTACTCCAAAATTACTGGAGGTCTACAGATGAGCACAGTTGCAATTAATGAATATCTAATTGGGTTCCCCAGACAATCAGGTAGGGGTTTTGCTTCAGAATCTCAAGGCATAGAGAAAAAATATGAAGAATTTATAGAACAGTTCAAGGTACCAGAGTCTATTGGTTGCAATTCAGAAATATTGAATGAACTTGAAGAAATCAGAATTAGCTGCCATCAAGATAACTGGGATGGATACGGAGCTAATGCTATTTCGTATGAGACCTATTTGGGTGCTAGAGAAGTTATTCATATGCTAAATTCTGCGTTCTTGAATGTTCCTATGCCGGAGATTACACCTGAGCCGGATGGGGATATAGCTTTTGAGTGGAATGATGGTCATGGGAGAACCTTTTTGTTTAGCATTGATGATAATCAAACGTTAACCTATGCAGGAATCTTTGGGGCGGGAAAAACACATGGCTTCGAGATATTAGGTGACTTCTTGCCAGGCGTTGTAATTTATAATCTAAAAAGGTTATTTCCCAAGTGATCGTCCTTCGATGCCCTTAGTTCCAACCAGTTTAGAAATACTTACTAGGTTCATATACTTTAGCAAATTTATTAGAAGCTCAAATAACACGGTAAGGTATGCAGCCTTCCTACCAAGTCCAAAAGACAATCAAACGTCCGTTTTTAGAGTATCTGGTTTATCCGAGGGCCAAATTTGGAACATAGCAGATTGCGACGTGACCCCTACACAGACAAATACCATTAAAGGGAGGGCGGATATTAACTCTGATGATCTCGTGAACAGTAAGTTAGAAGTAATCCCGAAAGAGCCTCCCTATAGACATGCAAACATATCTGGTTGGCCAGAGGACAAACCTGAACGCAAATTAATCGCCATAGAACTAGAAAGAAAGGCAATTCTAAAATTAGCACCTTAGAAAATAGCCCTTCATTAAAATTACTGGCGGGAACCTACATAATTATTTAACCTTGTAGTCCATGCGTTGTTGAAAATGTAAGGAAATTATGGACTCCGTTAGGAGTGGACACTTATTAGGACACTAAGGTCACTTAAAAGTGCGGAAAGTTAGTCGTAACTACTGGATTTAATGGCGGGCGATGCGGGATTCGAACCCGCGACCTCTGGCTTCGGAGGCCAGCACTCTATCCCCTGAGCTAATCGCCCGGCTACTTTAATTGTCTAAAATTGCTCTCTACTTTTAGACACATCGACTCCCTTGGAAACCCCCATCTCCTTCATCACAACCTGCATGTCCTCCCAGAGGGGTTTCTTGAATCCCGGGTTTCTCAAGAGGGCCGCCGGATGGTATGTGACCATAACCTTCGACCTTCCGTAGGAATGAAATTTCCCTCTCAGGTTTCCAAGCTTTTCCTTGGTTTTTAAGACAGACTGGGCGGCGACGCTCCCCAGGCAGACAATCACCTCCGGGTTTATAGCGCGAAGCTGTTTGAAAAGAAACTGCTCGCAGGTTCCGGTTTCATCGGGCTCCGGAGTCCTATTTCCGGGGGGACGGCATTTAACCACGTTGCATATATAAACATCAGACCGTTTAAACCCCATTGCGGCGATTATTTTTGTCAGTAATTGCCCGGCTCTTCCCACGAAGGGTCTCGCCTGCTTGTCTTCTTCTTCTCCCGGTCCCTCTCCCACAAACACAAGCCTCGCTTTTGGATTTCCCTCCCCGAATACTATGTTCGTCCTCCCCTGATGGAGCTTACATCTGGTGCAGTCGCCGATTTCCTCCCGAATTTCTTCGAGGGTGAGTTTTTTTGCGCTCCGGTCAAAGATGCTTAGCTGCTCCTCTATTTTTATGACCGACTTCTCCTTGTCATCGTGAATGCGGGTTGGTTGCTTCATCGGAGCTTTAGGTTTTTCTTCCTCTCTGGGATACGACAACACCACGGATTCGAGTCCGAGAATCCTCTGAAACTCAAAGCATCTTCTTAGTTCATCTAATATTTCTTTTAACTCTGACTGCAAGTTCATTTGATTGGTGAGTTTCTATGATTTTAATATAACCGATACTAAAAGCAAAGTTTCATTGTTTAAATAAGCTATGTAAGTCCTGATAACGTTAGTTTTTAAAGATGGATTGCTTCGGTCGTGGAAGTAATAAGAGATAATAGACCCGTTCATTCTGAACTCAGTCGAAGAATGAACACCTCAAAAATCCATTCTTTAGTATACCCATTCGATAACCTCTTTCGTCGCGAGCTCAGCCAGAGGTCTCATGGAGGGTCATCATCTTCTTTTGGCGGCGAAGCAATCTCTTATTTGGGACAAGTTTGAGTGCGATACAAGTGCGCCCCTACGATACGGTCAAATTCAAATAATAGGAATTTGAAACCAGTAGGGTGGTAATTTAAAATGATTAACCGCCTAGACGGCTAAAATAATCATATATTCCAGCTATCCTGTAAGTTAGGAGATACATTATAGAAAAATGAAAGAGAGCTACGACCCGCAAAAGATAGAAGAGAAGTGGCATAGAATCTGGGAGGAGAAGAAGCTATACGAGGTATCCGAGGACCCGGAAAAGAAAAAATATTATGTCCTAGAAATGTTTCCCTACCCATCGGGAAGAATCCACATGGGACACGTGAGAAACTACACCATAGGGGATGTCATTGCCCGGTACAAGAGGACTAGAGGATTTAACGTACTCCACCCCATAGGCTGGGATGCTTTCGGCCTTCCCGCAGAAAACGCCGCTATTCAGCATGGCGTCCATCCAGCTAAGTGGACCTACGAGAATATTTCTCAGATGAAACAGCAGTTAAAGCGGCTGGGCTTCAGCTACGACTGGACCAGGGAGATTGCCACCTGCGACCCCTCTTATTACAAGTGGGAGCAGATGGTCTTTACTCGGATGTTTGAGCGCGGGCTTGCCTACAGAAAATCCTCGATAGTGAACTGGTGCCCCTCCTGCGAGACGGTCTTAGCAAACGAACAGGTGGAAGATGGAAGGTGCTGGAGATGTAAATCCGAAGTTCAGGCTAAGGAGATGGAGGGATGGTTCTTCAAGATCACCGAGTATACGGAAGAACTCTTGGAGTGGGCAGATAAACTGAAGGAGGGCTGGCCGGACCGGGTGCTGGCCATGCAGAGGAACTGGATTGGAAAGAGCACCGGGGCGGAAATAGATTTTCCCCTCGAAGAAGCGATAAATGGAGAGATTAGTCTTAGGATCTTTACTACACGGCCGGATACGGTTTTCGGAGTAACCTTCATGTGTATTGCGCCTGAGCACCCGATTTCAGAGAAACTGGTTAGGGGGAAGCCCCAGGAAAAAGAAGCCCTTTTATTTATTAACAGGATTAAAAAACAGAGCGATGTGGAAAGGGTAGCGGAAGGCGCCAGGAAAGAGGGTGTCTTCACCGGCTCTTATTGCATAAATCCCTTTAACGACGAACGCGTGCCCATATACATAGCCAACTTCGTCCTCATGGGATATGGGACCGGAATAATAATGTGTGTTCCCGCCCATGACCAGAGGGACTTTGAATTTGCCAAGGAATACGGTTTGCCGATTAAAATTGTAATTCGGCCTGGAGGGGCGATTCATGAATCGCCCTTGAATGTAGAGGACATGGAACATGCCTATGAGGAGCCGGGCATAATGGTCAACTCCGGTGAATTCTCCGGGCTTCCGTCCGAGGCGGGGAAAGAAAAAGTCATCCAGCATGTCGAGTCTAAGGGATTTGGGAAAAGGCAGGTAAATTACCGGTTGAGGGATTGGGGCATATCCCGTCAGAGATACTGGGGAGCGCCTATACCGGTCGTCTATTGTGATAACTGCGGCGCCGTGCCCGTTCCCGATGAGGAGCTTCCGGTAGAGCTTCCTCTGGACGTAGAGTTCACCGGCAAGGGCGGTTCTCCCCTCGCTAAATTGGAGGGTTTCATAAAAACCAAGTGTCCCAAGTGCGGAGAGGATGCCAGGAGAGAGACGGACACGATGGACACCTTTGTGGAGTCGTCCTGGTATTTCCTGAGATATCCTTCCCCGAATTATGACAAAGGCATGTTCGACGAGGAGAAGGTTCGATACTGGCTTCCGGTTGACCAATATATAGGCGGCATCGAGCACGCCATCCTTCATTTACTCTACGCCAGATTCTACACCAAGGTATTGAGGGACCTGGACATGGGCAGCTTGGACGAACCCTTTTCCAACCTCCTCACCCAAGGGATGGTCATCAAAGACGGAGCCAAGATGTCTAAGTCTATCGGGAACATAGTGGACCCGGATGACATGATAGAGAAATACGGAGCGGATACGGTTCGGGTCTTCATGCTTTTTGCCGCTCCCGTCCAGAAGGATTTAGATTGGAGCGATGAGGGAATCGAAGGCGCATACCGGTTTCTAAACCGGGTGTGGCGCTTGGTTTATGATTTTAGAATGCGGATTGCAGAATGCGGAATAAAGGATTTTCCAAATCCGAAATCGGCAGGTCCGCAATCGAAGGAGCTTCTGGTCAAGGTTCACAAGACCATAAAAAAGGTCACCGATGATTTAGAAAGATTTCAGTTTAACACGGCGATTGCCGCAGTGATGGAGCTTTACAACTCCATATCCCGATTCGAGCCAGAGGGGAACGACGACTTCGCCGTGCTCAGGGAAGCAGTCGAAGCCATAGTGCGCTTGCTCTACCCTATGGCCCCCCATATATCCGAAGAACTGTGGCAAGCCTTGGGATTTGAAGAAACACTAGTGGACAAGCCTTGGATAGAATGGAATAAAGAGTTAGTAGAGAGTGCGGCGATAACGGTGGTGCTCCAGGTTAATGGAAAGGTAAGAAGCCAGGTGCTGATGGACTCGGACTCGGGCCAGGAAGAGATGAAGGAGGCGGCATTCTCTGATGAAAAGGTGAAAAACTATATCGCTGGAAAAGAAATCAAGAAGGTCATCGTCGTACCCAAAAAACTGGTGAATATAGTGGTGTAACCCAATCTATTGACAACCTTATTTTAAGCTCTTATTCTATAGTCAGTATTCTGGTCAACCAAAATTTAGTCTAAATAGAATGAAAGTCCTGCCCTTATCCGAAGTTAAGATGAAGTTAAGTGAGCTGGTAGAAGAGGTCTCATCCAGAGACGAGGAGATTACTATTACTAAAAATGGTAAACCTGTGGCCATACTGGTCAGCCCGGATGAATTCGATAGCTGGAAGGAGACCCTGGCTATTCGCGCTGATGAAGAACTAATGTCCGAGATCCGAAGAGGCTTGAAAGACCTCAAGAAAAAAAGAAAGCTCTATACATTAGAGGAATTGTTCGAGGACTAAAGCTCTCTTCTTTAATCTTACTCATGGCCTCCTCCTACAAGCTGAAATTGTCCGACGATGTTCGAGACCTAGTTAGCCACCTCCATCCAGAGATCAAACGGAAGGTTCGTACGGCGCTTTCAAAAATAATAAAAGACCCTCTAAGTGGAAAAGGCCTTCGCGGAGAGTTACAAGGAATGAGGAGCCTACGGGTGAGCAAATTTCGAATCATTTATCGCCCGGTTCCCGATATCATAGAGGTAATTGCGATCGGGCCAAGGCGCACGATTTATGAAGAGACGCTTAGACTCATAAGGAAGGAGCGGCGAGAGAAGTCATAAATTCGGTAAGAGGCGAGTTTTGAATGATAATTTTATTGACCTTTTGGTCTCGTATGGTATCTTCACTCTGCTCAAAAAATCCTTGGTAGCGTCTTGATTAATCAGGGGCTAATATCCTGGAATCCAATTTAAGCTGAATGGAGGTAAGTCAGGTTGTATAAACAGAAAAAGGCAGAAAAAAAAGAGGTATTTACCCGGAAGGTTAAGGCAATAGAAGTAGAGGCACCGAAGACCGTCTCTAAACTCCTGGCAGAGATGTCCCGCACCGGGTTTCAGGGTAGAAACCTGGCCCAGGTGGTTGACGTCATGGAGGAGATGATCAGCGATAAGAATACTACCATACTTTTCGGTTATGCCGGTTCCTTATCAACGACCGGACAGTGGAAGATAATTAACTGGTTAATAGAAAACAGGTTTATTGATATTTTAGTCCCGACCGGGGCAAATATTTCTGAGGATATCGTGGATGCCATGGGCTTTGGTTATTGGCAGGGAAACCACCTGGTTGATAACGAAGAGCTATTCAGAGAGGGTTTTAATAGATACTACGATGTTTACGGGAAAGAAAGCGATTACCTGGAGATGACCGAACTGATAGCAGAATTCATAATGACACTCGACCAGGAGTATAAATATTCCTCGAGAGAATTTCTTTATCTTTTCGGAAGATGGCTCGGACAAAGAAAGATAAGAAGTATCGTCACGGTAGCCGCGGAAAAGGGCGTTCCCATCTTCTGCCCGGCCATAGCGGACAGCCCTTACGGCGATGCCGCCCTGATTGCTAAGAGCCGGGGTTTTAACCTGACCATTGATGCTATAAAGGATTATGTCGAGTTTATGACACTAGGAGAGAAGGTTAAAAACACCGGAGTTATATACATAGGAGGAGGCGTACCCAAGGACTTCATCCAGCTTTTTGCTGTAACCGGGGACCTGCTCTACAAGAATAGGGAAATTCCCAACAGGAAAGATGGTCTTAAGCGAAGCAGTACGAATGAAACATATTATCCGCACAAATACGCCGTCCAGATAACCACCGACTCGCCCCAGTGGGGAGGGCTTTCCGGATGTACGTTTGAGGAGGCGGTTTCCTGGGGAAAAGAGTCACCCACCGGGAGGTTCATCCAATGCTATTGTGAAGCGACTATAGCCCTGCCCATAGTTGCTCATGCCTTGGCGGAAAGGGTAAAGTCGAGGAGAAAGGGGATAGATTTCTCCCGTTCATTTAATATCGGCTGACGCTATTTTAGCTCGTACCAGAAATCTGTAATTCTTCCCTGTCTCTTTTTCCTGAAGGCTACCTGCACCTTTGCCCCGATTTTTATGCGCTTAAATGCCTTCTTTATGTCGCTCAAGTCTATTCCCTTTACGAAGTTGGCCATCGCCGTGTTTGCTCCATCTAACAAAACGTAAGCAATGGCATATGGTGGGTCGGGAAGTCCTTCAAATTTTTCATAGACTATGGTAAAGGCTTGAATCGTGCCCTCGCTGCCGATCTTCATCCACTCGGTCGTTTCGACAAAACACCTTTCGCAAAATGAGCGGGGAGGAAGAAGTACCCTTTTACACTTTGGACACTTCTTCCCCAAAATTTCCTTTTGCTCCATGATGGCTTTAAAGAACCTAGTTCCCGTCTCTCCGGCAGCATGATGAAACTTTAGGTCCCAGCGCTGGGGAATGAATATTAGGTCCTCTTCATTCATTTATTTATCTCCATTCAACCACGACGGCACGACGATACAACGGATAATAAAATAATTCTTCACTTCGTGCCGTTGTGTCGTCGTGGTTATTAAGTTTTGTTCGACAAAACCGTCACCGTATAAAACTGAAGGGACCCGCCTTCACCCGTAGCAACTGCCGTTTTCGATTTGCTAACCTGTCTTTCTCCGGCTTTTCCGGTTACCTGAAGTGAGGCTTCTGCAACCCGGGCCAAAGCGGTAACGCTTATCGGGTTTGCCGTAAGCACTCCTCCGGATGGATTTACCGGTATCCCTCCTTCCATATCAAACAATCCCTTTTCGTTATATTTCCCTGACTCACCTTTCCCACAGAATCCAAGGGCCTCGACAGCGGCAAGCTCCGTGGAGGTAAAAGGAGCGTAAATTTCTGCGACGTCAATTTCCTTCCTGGGATTATCTATCCCGGCCATCTGATAAGCCCTTTTTGCGGCCAAGAATAAACCGTCCGCATCGGCATGGTCGTTAGCTGATGACCCATCCATCCTGTCTCCCATATAGTAGGTACCCGTGCAAGCGGCAATACCCTTTATCCAGGCTATATTCTTTTTGCCGAGTTTCTTTATAAACTTTTCAGAAGCAATGACCACAGCACATGCCCCGGTCGACCTTGGACAGCAATCATATAGTTTTAGCGGATAACAAATCACCCTCGAAGTTAAAACGTCTTCCACCTTGATTTCTTTTCTGATGTGAGCATGCGGGTTTCTTAGCGCGTTTTTTCTACTTCTCACTGCCACGAGAGCCATCTGGTATTCGGTAGTTCCGTATTTTTTCATATGCCTCGCCGCCTGAAATGAGCACATATTTACCGCATTGATAGCGACAGATCTTTCATATACGGGGTCGAAGATTTGATTAAGCACCTTTTGTGCATCCGGCGTCTCGCCCATCTTTTCAGCCCCTATGACAAGAATGCAATCGAAAAGACCGGATGCAATATGAAGAAACCCGGCATGTGTTGCGGAACCCCCGGTAGCACCTCCGGTGTGAACCCTGATAAACGGTATCCTCCGGCCACCAACCGCATCTGCACACCATCTTTCCGCTCCTTCCGTTCCCTCTAACGCATCCAGTGCCAATGAAAAGACCATTCCATCTAAATCGTTGAAAGCTATTCCTGCATCTTCCAAAGCTAGGACTGCCGCTTCCCTGGCCAGTTCGGGCAAAGTCACGTCATCCCTTCTGGTAACGTACTTCGTCTGTCCTACTCCTATGATCCCGATGTTACGTGGTTTCATGATTTAAAATTTAGTCACGAATTAACACAAATTTTTGCGAATAAAATTTATCCAAAATAAATCAAAAATAATTCGAGTCCTATTCGTGTACATTTGTGGCGAATACGCCTAATTCCTAAGAATCACCGTGCAACTGCCTTGGGTAGAGTGCCAGGTAAATCCTTGCGCCAAAGCTATATCTACATTTTTCACTTGCCTTCCGGCTGCCTTTCCCATTACTTGAAGTGCTGCTTCAGCCACCCTCACCAGACTCGACGCAAAAATCGGGTTTGAAGAGAGAATTCCACCGGAAGGATTCACCGGAAGCTTTCCGTCGAGTTTTGTAATCCCCTCTCTTATCAGTTCCTTTCCATTTCCATCAGTGCAAAAACCAAGGGTTTCGTATAACATCATCTCATGAAAGGGAGTAACATCGCTCACCTCGGCGACGTCAATCTCCTCCAGTGGATTTTTGATCCGTGCCATGGTAAAGGCCATTTCGGAGGATTTTTTCAAGGAATGTAGAGAGACGCCATGGCGTGTCTCTACCAATCTATCATCGGCATAATAACCATCTATTGCCCATCCAAGCCCCGTTACCCAAGCACAATTCTTCTTGAGCGACCTGGCTCTCCTTTCTGAAGCGATTACTAGTGCACACGCTCCGTCTGAGCTCGGCGGAAGATGGCATTCCCGAAGTGGGTAGGAAATGTACTTGCTCAAACTTGTTTTCCTCATCAAGGGCTTGTCAATTAGATGAGCGAGTGGATTTCTAGAGGCGTTTTCTCTGTTCTTAAGGACTATCTCCGCCGCGTCTTTATCTTTAGTCTTGGTTTTATGCATGTAGATGGAAGCTTCAAAGGCGAGTGAGGTTACAAGATTGAAACCGCAGTCTCTCAGATAAAATGGATCATAGGCTAGATTACTTATTAACTCTACCGAGACTCCAGATGATTTAGTCCAGCTCACAATGAGTGAGTTATCAAAAGCACCGGAAGCCACTCTCAGATACCCCAGAACAAGCCCGTAAATGCCGCCGCCCGACACTTTGACTTCATCCTTCAAGTAAGCGCCGGAAGAGCCCGCAGTCAGCATATTGGATATAGCGCATCCATCGAGACCGTCTGAGCCGGCAGTGACGACGCTTTCTACTTCTTCCCTCTCCAGTCCGGAATCTTCTAGAGCATTCTTTGTGGCTTCAAATACCATCTCATCAATCGATTGGTTTTTCTTTTCTCCATACGCGGTTTGGCCAACGCCGATTATTGCAACCTTCAAGATTAACCTCCTTATTACCGCAATTTAAGCTCAATCCTTCGGCTAAACCCACAAGTGAAGAGAGGTGGACTATCCACCTTTAACATTCTATGATTGCTAAGATAATGTTTCTTTGGTTATTGAGGATGAGCCCGCTAGTGGCCCCTTACGTTCTAAACTAAATCAAAGGTCGAGCCTTTTTGCTATAATCTCCTTCATTATTTCCGAGGTGCCGGCCCCGATGGTGAGGGCTCTTGCATCCCTGTAGAATCGCTCTATGGGGAACTCCCGCATGTACCCGTATCCACCATGAATCTGGAGCGCCTCATAAGCAATACGGTTTGCCATTTCAGTGGTAAAAAGCTTAGTCATGGAGACTTCCATATCTGTTGCTTTTCCTTGGTTAAAACGCCAAGAGATATAGTACGTAAGCTGACGCGCAGCTTCCACCTGGGTAAGCATGTCGGCAATCTTGTGTCGGATTGCCTGTAATTTTGATAGGGGATGAGCGAAAGCGACCCTTTCCCGTGCATAAGCAATCGTGTCTTCAACCGCTCTTTGTGAGGCGGAAACCGCTGTTATAGATAGTACCAGTCTCTCCCGCTGAAAATTCTTCATAATCTCACGAAATCCCTCGCCTTCCTCTCCAAGTAGATTTTCACCGGGTACCCGGCAGTCTTCAAAGAAAAGCTCCGCTGTATCAGAACAGAGCCATCCCATCTTGTTTAGTTTCCTTCCGACCTTTAAACCGGGGGTTTCTTTCTCCACGATGAAAATGGAAATCCCTTTATGGCGAACTTTTTCGTTTATCTCACCCACCCTGGCCATCACGAAATAGATGTCGGCGTTAACACCGTTGGTGATAAAAATCTTGCTTCCGTTTAAAATGTAGTGCCTGCCGTCGCGCTTTGCATAGGTGTGAATACCGGCCACATCTGACCCTCCGCTCGGCTCTGTGACTGCGACGGCACATACATTCTCACCTTTGATTATTTTGGCAAGGTATTTTTTCTTTTGCTCCTCTGTCCCCAGGTGAAGATAGGGAGAAGCCATATCCGTATGCACGCTTACGCTTATAGGGAATCCCATTGCCCCACATCTTGAGATTTCCTCCATGAAAACTAAGGTGTAGATAAAATCCGCTCCCGCTCCTCCGTATTCTTCGGGATATTCTATTCCCAGGAAACCAAGCTCGCCCATTCGTCTCCATATAGAGCGGGGAATCTCCCCCTTTTCTTCCCACTCCTCGGTATAGGGGACCACCTCTTTTTCCACGAACTGACGAACGCTCCGTCTAAAGATTTCGTGTTCTTCCCTAAAAAGCCACATGGTAATTCCTTTTATGACTGCAATTAAAAAACTAATGATAGACTCAATGCCTAATAACTTCCTAAAAATTATAAATTACACCACCCCTTCAGACGCCTACCACAATTTAAGTATATCAGTAATTGAATGAGCTTAGAAGATTTATTTGTCTGAAAAATGAATTAAAGAGATAGATTGAGCAGGTCTATCGTTACATCTCATTATACTTTATCATGCATTTTACAAAAATGTAATTGGTATAATCACGGTGTTTTATTTTGACTTCGTATAGCCCGATTTGTATACTTTTATATGTAGGGTAGCAGTTTGGGGAAGTGGCAATTCTGGTTAAACGCTTGTCTTAATAAAAGGCAAGGTCTGTTTAATATAGAATTTGTGTCTTTAGGGGGTAGACATGGCTATCTCTTACGATAAAAAAGTCGAAAATCAACTGCTTCTTGATGGTGGAAATGAGTACTTTGGGAGCGGAGCAGTTGTAATTCTTAAATCCTTGCTGGAGAGCGGCATTTCCTATTTTGCCAGCTATCCGGGCTCTCCTACCGCAACAGTTACCAGCCTGGTGGATAAGGTAAAACATACCGTACTTCGGGACATTGGCATTTACGCCGAGGAATCGACAAACGAAGCGGCAGCGGCAGCGGCACTCCGGTCATCGATAAGTAACCCTATACGCGGCGCGGTTGCTTTTAAAGTAGTTGGATTTAACGTTGCGGCGGATGCGATTGCACATATAGCGTCGTCCGGAGTTACAGGCGGAGCGCTAATCCTGGTGGGAGAGGATTACGGTTGCAACAACACGATAGTCGCCGAAAAAACCCTTCCCTATGCTTATAAATCCGGGCTTCCCATACTGGATGCGAGCGCATCGCTCCAGCATCTTTCGGATTTAATACACGACGGGTTTGCGCTTTCCGAATACTCCGGCTCGCTGGTGATCGTGCTTGTTAGGAGCCGGGTCGGGTATATGTCCGAAGTGGTCAAGGCTAGAGATAATAAAAGACCGGAAAAGGTTCAGGTAAAAGAAGAGATACTGGAGAAGTTGACTTTCCCTCCTTATACCCAGATACAGGAGGCAGAAAAATATACCCTAAGACTGCCCAAGGCCACTGAATTCATAAAGGAAGCAGGGATAAACAGAGTGTATAACCACAGCTCAAATAAAAGCATAGGCATTATCACTCACGGGGTATTGATGAACATGGTGCTGAGGGCACTTAACTCGATCGATGAAGACTGTCCCGTTTATTCCCTTCACTGCCTATATCCGATTGTAGAAAACGAGGTGGCTGAGTTTCTCGCCGATAAAGAAGAGGTGCTTATTGTCGAGGAAGGAATGCCTAACATCCTGGAGAAGGAGATTAGGGCAGTAGCCCAAGCAAACGGAATCAGCACAAAGATTTTGGGGAAAGAGATTATTCCAAAAGCGGGTGAAGTTTCCTACGAAACCGTGCTTGGCGGGCTGTCTAAATTTTTCCAGGTACAAGTGGAAGTAAAAGGCGAAATTTCCGCTCTGGAAATTCCGGAAAGGCGTCCAACGTTCTGCACCGGCTGTCCGGAGAGGCCGATCTTCTCGGCAATCAAGATACTTAAGAAGCAAAACCCGGAAGCGAGGCTTCTCTTCAGCAGCGATATCGGGTGTTATGCCTTGGGTGGACTGCCTCCTTTTGATTTTAAGGCTTCAGTCACCGGAATGGGAACGGGAATGGCCAGTTCCGGCGCACTCTCCAGGGCGGGAAAAAACGAAGAAAGAGTGATCTCATTCATGGGAGACGGTACGTTCTGGCATAGCGGACTCACCACCAGTGTGGCAAATGCTCTCAGAAACGACCAGGACGCCGTGCTCGTGGTCTTTTATAACTATCATACGGCAATGACCGGGCATCAAAGGAACCTCTCCACCCCGAGGGAGGTTATAAAGCTAAAGAAAGTTAAGGAGAATTAGTGACAATGTTCAAGGGTTAGCGGGTTAACGTGTTGCCGCATTTTTTAAACCCGTAGACAAGCAAACTACCGAAGTCGTTGACACTCATGCCCTTGTGTTAAAAAAGGAGTTAAAAACAATGAAAGGCCCTTATCCACAGCTTAAGAAATTTTATCAAAAGGCGGAGACGGATATACAAAAAACTCTAAAAGGCATGGGTGTAAAGTGGATAAAGGTGGTCAACCCTTACGACGTGGGGGAATCGCTCGAAACAATAAGAGAGGCGTACAAATCAAGCTATAAAGGCTTGAAGGTGATAATCTCGGATGCGGAGTGCGCGCTCGAAGCAGGAAGAAAGATAAAAAATATTAAGTCCCGGACGCTAAGCGATGGCGGAAGATGGGTTGAACGAAAATTAGGCGTGGATGAGGACGTATGTACCGGTGATCATTCTTGCATCTCCTATAATGGTTGTCCTTCACTTACCGTGCGAAACAATCCTAATCCGCTCAAGGACGATAAAATCGCCTGGATCGATTATTCCTGCATAGGATGCGGTCTTTGCAGTGAGATTGCCCATTTGGCAAAGCTATGCCCGTCATTCTACCAGGTGGACAGGGTTATCAATCCGTCTCGTTACGAAAGATTCATGTTCAAATTAAGGAATTTTGTTATAGAAAGTTTAGGCTAAGGGTTATCATTCTCGCACCGGTAAGACGGGAATCTAATATATGTAGAGACGACCCGGCGGGCCGTCTCTACTGTAAGTGGGTAATATGTCCGAGTACGATAGAACATAAATATACGTGACGTGAGCAAGTGATATGAAAATACTCATCACATCGGTAGGCGGTTTGGGGGTAGGGGTTTTTGTAGAATGGCTTGCGGCTGCAGCTATCTCCGAAGGATTACAACCCCATGTTCTAAGTCTTCCCGGAGTGAGCCAGCGTGCCGGGCGCACTCTTTCCTACATGGAGATTGTGCCCAATAATGACTTTCTTTTTTCACCATTCCCGGAAAAGGGAAAACTAGATCTTATAATCTCGCAGGAATTTATGGAACTTCTCCGGATACTCAAAGAGGGATATGGGGGAAAAAATTGTAACATTCTCGGAACGACCTTCCGGTACTATACCACTTATGAAAAGCTCTCTTTAAAGAAGGACATTTATACATACGAAAATTTTCGCGGCCTCATAGAGGAGAATTCCAGAGATCATATTGTGGTGGATATTCATAGAATGGGCTTATCGGACTTTAGTAATGCCCACCTAGTCGGGGGGTTATGTGCTTCCGGCTATCTGCCAGGCATTAAAAGAGAGAGTTATGAGAAAGCGATAAAAACAGTAGGAATAGACCCGGAGAGAAATCTTAGGGATTTTACCGCTGGATATGAACTTTTCAAGAAAACAAAAGGGGACTTGCTCGAAGAAGGGTTCAAGGTAAACGGATTTTATAGTCTTCCCGATGGATACATCAAAGATTCAATAGAAAAGCTTCGGTCGGTTTATGGAAACGGCATCAAGGACGTTGTGGTTGAGGCGGTAAGACAGATCATCGAGTATCAGGATAAAGATTATGCCGAGCTTTACATGAGCAGGCTTAACGACCTTCATCGGTATGCCCTAGAGATGTTCGGGAAGAATGATAAATGTGGAGAGCTAATGAAGGAGTTTGCCCGGGTTTTGGCAGTGAGGATGATGTACGAAGACGTTATAAGGATCGCTGAAAAGAAAATCAGCAAAGGCAGATTCGAGCGAATAAAAAAGCTCTATACAATTCAAGATGGAGAGGTTTTCTGGGTCAAGGATTTCTTCAGGCCGGAGGCTGATGAACTTTACGGTGTTCTCCCCAAGCCATTGGGAAGGTTATTAGACCGGATGCTATCAAAGTACAAGATTTCCTGGAAAACGGAGTTATATACCAATCACCTATCCGGATTTCTGTTGCTTAAAGCGATGTCTAAACTGCGATTCATGAGAAGGAGTTCCTTCAGATACTCGAAAGAAAATTCTCTTGTAGAAAAATACGTAGAACATGTGAAACGCTCTTTGACCCATGGCTTAGATTCCGCAATGCTGGCGGCAAAGGGTGGGGCGATTGTTAGAGGATATGGAGGCGTCCGTAGAGAAATGATAAAAAAATGGGATGAATTCTCTAACTTGACGAATCCACGTTTTATGGCTTCGTTTTTGGATAACTTTTTCTCCGAAAGGAGGCTTGAAAGTTAGATACAAAGAGACTAAGAGAGAATACGATTAAAGAAGAAGGCAGAATAGGGTAAAAGTATTTTTTTAAATTCTGACACCTGACTTCAGAATTCTAATTTCGTGTCGCCTGGATGTTGCTCAGCACAGGCTTTGTGTCTTCGTGGCAATAAAAATGGCAAGGGGTGATATAAAATGAGATACATCTGTGAGAGCCTCCCCGGCGGACACGCCATTCACATATGTATGGAGAAATCGGGCCAGGTATGTGTAGGGGGCACCAGGGTGTACAAATACCGGTCATCTGAAGATGCATTTTCCGACTGTGAGCGCTTGTGCGAGACTATGGCTTACAAATGTGCCTGGGCCGGACTGCCCTGGTACGGGGCGAAGGCGGTTATAGATGCTAGTCCCTCCGACCTGACGAAAGCGGATTGGGATGCTTATGCAAAAATATTAAATGGGCTTGAGGGTTCATTTCTTACGGCTACCGATGTAGGAACATCTATTAAAGACCTGGAGTATCTTAAGACTATGACTTCTTACGTGTCTACGATCGATACTGCCTATGCTACGGCTTATGTGGTCGTAGAGTGTATAAAAGCGGTGGCCCGGTCGAGGAATATCCCGATAGACTCTGCGCTCGTACAAGGAGTGGGAAAGGTAGGAAGCCTTGTTGCAGAGATGCTTCATAAAGCCTCTCCCTCTCGTATATTTGTCTGCGATATAGATAAGAGTCGTTGTGAAAACCTCCGGAGACTCGATCCCAATGTGTTTCAGGTGATTCCTCCAGATGGGATAGATACAGAGGTTGACTATTTTGTGCCTTGCTCTATTGGCCCCGTAGTAACAAGGAACAATGTTTCAGGTATAAAAGCTTCGGTGATTTGCGGTGCTGCCAACAACCAATTGGAAAATGACGAATTAGCCGAGTTGCTCAACGACCGAGGAATCTTGTATATACCGGATTTTATAGCAAATTCCGGCGGGCTGCTTAAGGTCGCGATCGACGAGGGAGTCGCCTCTTCCCATTCCCTTGATTCAGTGTCCAAGAAACTGGAACTACTTCTTCTTAAATCTAAGTCATTTGATAAGTTTCTTTTATCCCTGGCGAAGGATCAATGCCGGAGGAGGTTGCTGTTGGTGAAAACCTCATGACCTCGAGTTATTCAGGTTTTGTATTTGATGCGAATGGAGGAGAAGGATAAAAGCATTTATCCCCTCTCCCTCAAAGGGCGCTCATGGTTCGACGGAGTTTATCTTGAGTGCTTCGATTCCTCAGCATAAACTACGCCGAAAGGCCCACCATGAAGGCGGGTATAAGCTGACAGCAATACCCCACCCTTCACCCTGAGCGGAGACGAAGGGTGAGTAGGGTTAGGATGACGCTCGCCTAACAAACACAAAATAGGGAATGAACGGTTTTCCTGTTTATAATTATGGCAAAGAAAAGAGGGAACCATGAAAAAGGTATCGGTAATTGGAGTAGGAAAAACCAAATATGGAGTTTTAAAAGAAAAAACCCTTCTAGACCTGGCTGTAGAGGCCGGTAAAAAGGCGATGGACGATGCCGGAATCACTCCGGGAGAGGTAGACGCTTTTTACCTCGGAAACTACGCCGGTAGCGATTTTATCAACCAGAATCATCTGGCTCCTTATGTGGGGGCAGCATTGGGGCTTAGGGGTAATGTTCCCTGCACACACATCGAGAACGCTTGCGCTTCCGGCGGATCCGCGGTAAGAGAAGGAATTCTGGCCATATCCGCCGGGGCAGCCAGCAGGGTTTTGGTAGTCGGGGTCGAAAAAATGAACACAGTTCCCACGCCGAAGGTTACTGAGTTTCTGGCCAAGGCCGGGGACTGGGAGCGTGAAGTAAAAGTCGGTTACACCTTTCCAAGCGCTTTTGCTATGATGGCAAGAAGGCACATGCATCAGTATGGCACGACGAGAGAGCATCTGGCGGCGGTAGCGGTAAAGAATCACGGTAACGGCCTCCGGAATCCCGATGCACATATGCAAAAGCCCCTGACCATGGAACAGGTTTTGGATGACACTAGGATCGTTGCCGACCCTCTCCGTCTCTATGACTGTTCCCTCATAACCGATGGCGCATCGGCCGTTGTTCTCGGAGAAAGGAGCTTGGCAAAGGGTTTCTCTAAAAGACCTGTTGAAATAATCGGCTACGGGCAGGCAAATGATTCCTTTGCCCTTTATCAAAAAGATGACCTGACCAGATTTGATTCGACGATAGAATCGGCCAGGATGGCATTTACTATGGCCGGCATCAATCCTGAAGATGTGGACGTGGTAGAGGTGCATGACTGCTTTACGATTGCGGAGATAATGGCCATCGAGGACTTGGGGTTTGTTCCTAAAGGTGAGGGTGGCCCTGCTACGTTAGACGGCGTTACATCGCTAAACGGCAAATTTGCGGTGAATCCGAGCGGGGGTCTTAAGGCAAAGGGACATCCGGTGGGAGCAACCGGAGTGGACCAGGTCGTCGAGATTGCCCTTCAACTCCGGGGAGAAGCTCAGGAAAGGCAGGTTAAAGGAGCGGAGGTAGGGCTTACCCACAACATAGGCGGCTCCGGTGCAACATGTGTGGTTCATATTTTGGCAAGAGGCTGAAGACGATGAACCTAAAGGTTCTTGAATGTTCCTCCTGTAAAAAGCTTCATCTCCCGCCGGCTTATTTTTGTCCATCTTGCCGTTCGGGAGAACTGGAAGAAAGAGAGATTTCCGGAAGAGGGGTTCTTTACACCTATTCGACCGTACACGTGCCGGTGCCGATGCTGGAAAAGGAAGCCCCTTACACGTTAGCCATAGTTGAACTTGCCGAGGGTTGCAGGGTAACCGGACGTATGATAAGCGCGCACCCGGAAAAACTGGCCAGATGCTCCAGTAGAAATAAAAGAGATAAAGGACGGGGTTTGCTTTTTCGATTTTTGCGACGGGAACTCTACGTAAATGCGATTAACTATCTATCAGTCTTTGCAGTCCAAATCCGGGGCTGGTAATAAACTCTTTTTTACATTTCGGACACCGGCCGGGTTTCCTTGTGCGTTCTCTTTTTTGAAAGACAAAACCGCAGCTCATACATTCCGAGGGCTTTATTACGAACTTATATCCTTTCTGCTTTGCCGATTGCTCAATATGGCCAAGATGAGTTAAGACTTCTTTTTCGGAGATGCGTAGCGACTGCGACAACTCCCTGGCCGTTTTTATCCCGTCTATAAGCTCCTCAATAATAGCCCGTCTGACGGTCTTAAACTCTTCTTTTGCCGTTTTCACTCATGAAATTCCGGTTAGCTTTCCGACTTAATTTTATCCGATTTCTAAACCGGTTTCGAGACAAAACCAAAAATCCCAATGTTGACAGCAAACTGCGCTTTTGGTAACCTGAGCTTGTGGAATGTCCAAGGAGAGGGTTCATGCTATTATTCACGGCAAGGTCCAGGGGGTCTTTTTCCGGGCTTCGACACAGGAAAAAGCAATAGAATTAGGGCTTACCGGCTGGGTAAGAAATAGAGCCGATGGGAAGGTAGAGCTCTTAGCTGAGGGAGAAAAAGAAAAACTGGAAAAGCTAATCGAGTGGTGCCGCATTGGCCCCAAGCATGCCCAGGTCACGGACGTGGAGACGAGATGGGAGCCTTATACCGGTCAATATAATGAATTTATAATTAATTACAGAGATTGATGATTCGGGGAAACATAGATGATAATAAAGTGCATACCTGGTGGATCCTTTTTGACCAATTCCTATATCATTGCAGACGAGGAAACAAAAGAGGGAATTCTGGTTGACCCAGGGAGCCAGGTAGAGGAGGTCATCGAAGAGATAGAGTGCTTGGGACTCACAGTCGATAAAATCGTAAACACCCACGCCCACATCGACCATGCCGCCGGTGTAGAGGATGCGAAGAAGGCCCTCGGTGCTGAATTCTACCTACACCCCGAGGAGGAGCCGGTTCTTCAGGCTCTACCCGAGTCGGCGATGAGATTCCCCGAATTCCGCGGAGTTAAGGTCCCCAAAATAGACCGTTATATCCGGGAAGGAGACGAGATTCGAATCGGAAGGTATAAAGCTAAGGTAATACATACTCCCGGCCATACCTGGGGAAGTATCTGCCTCCTGGTCAATAATCACCTGTTCTCCGGAGATACCCTTTTCGCCGGCAGTGTGGGAAGGGTTGATTTAACCGGCGGGACGTCGATGCGTCAATTGGTCCATTCCATAAAGACAAAGCTCATGGTACTACCCCCATCCAACAAGGTCTATCCTGGACACGGCCCTTTTACCACGATCGAGACAGAAAAACGAACAAATCCTTTCATAGCCGGCGAAATGCTGCTCTTTTAGGATGAAAAAAACTATCATAAAAAATATCCTGATAGTGGCATTAATTCTGGCCGTGGGCTATATGTTTGCCAGTGAGATATCTCAGTTAAGCATTCTCCGAAAAGAGAATGAAAGGATAAGAATAAAGATCGACCAATTGGAAGTTGCAAATAAGGAGCTTAGGAAAAAAATAGAGGCTATAAAAAACGACGAGCGTTATATAGAAAAGTTAGCAAGAGAAGAACTGGGGATGATAAAAGAAGGTGAAAAAGTTTACAGGTTCGCGGAATAAAATTGTCTCTTTGCTGGACTCTTTGAGTAAGATATACGTCCCATTGCTATCCGCTTTGGTCTTGCTCTTAATTTACTTTAGGAGTTTTGAGACCTTTACCTCCTATTCGATTTTAGTGGGACTTCTCCTCCTGGTCCTACTTCCCTATGAATTGCTAAGAATAAGAAAGAAGGCTAAATCCTCTTCCCTATCGCCGAAAGAGGGGTTGGAAATAGCACTCTTGACAACCGTAGCGTCCGAGGTGCTGCTAGAAATACTGGGAAGAGAGTGGTTTCCGTTCTTGTATCTGGTTACCCCGGTCATATTCATTTACCTGGGTTGGCAGCCGGCTACGCTCTCGTTGGTCTTAATCTCGGTGCTCGAGCTAACTCTTTACCCCAGTGGGATACAAATTCTCTACAAACTGCTCCCACTGCCGGTCTCGACCTTCGGTCTCGGATACCTGTTAAAAAGGAGGGCGGGGCGGGGCCGATACCATACCTACAGAAAGGAAAACGAAAAACGAACATCCCTGGCCACTTCCGTGGCCGAAGAAAGGGGAGAGAAGCACCCTGACCGGTCCATACCTAGAGATATCAAAAAGCTCAGAAATGCAACCCGAAAATCCCTAGAGATGCTTAACGATATCTTATCCCCGCACAGCATCGTGCTCTACATGAAGAGCAAAGAGGGCTTTTATGAAATCGATGATTTTATATCCAGCAGCCCAAAACACATCGATAGCGGCCAAAAACTACATTTACTCGGCGGATACCTAGGATGGGTAACAAAGACCAAGACCCCTATCCTGGTGGATGAAATTAAAAATTACAAGGAGAACCTGATCTACTACAACAAGGATATACCGATAAAATCCTTCCTCGCCGTCCCGGTAGTTATAGAGGACGATGAAAACAAACCCTTGTCCAGGCAGGAACCGATGGGCATTTTAATCGCCGACAGTTTAGAGCCGGGTGCTTTCGGTGAGAGGGAAAAGCTTATTGCCTCTCTTGTATCCGACAGAATCGCCGAGATTATCAACAAGTTCGACCTTTTTCAAAAGATTCAACTTAGCTCGCAGGAGATTACCTCCTTTTATGATTTCACGAAGAAGTTGAGCTCCACCCTCGAACTCGATTTAGTCTTGGACCATATAGTAAACACTATAAGTGACATTCTGGAAGCAGATATCTTAGGTATAACGCTATTAGACAAACAAACTAACTCTAGCATCTTAAAGCGTATCGGAAAGGTAAGGAGAGAAGATATAGAGGGTAAAACGGTCACCCATGAAGACACACTCATAGGACTAGTGACTCAGAGCAGGAATTACTTTTACTTCGAGGACCTCTCTACCCGGAAAAAACACACCGTGGTGTTCGGAAAGGAGATAGACTTTGCCATCAGGACAAAGGACATAAAATCAATTTTGATCTACCCTCTCAAAGAGCCCGAGACCTACAGAGACCAAGAGGTTGAAAACACTTTAGGATGTATGGTGATAGGAAGAAACACCAAAAGCTCATTCAACGAGGCCGAAAGAAGCCTGGCAAAAATCATGAGCCAGGAATCGGCCAAGGCCATAGCGAACTCTCTTAACTACCTAAAAATAAAAGAGCTAGCCATAAGAGACGGCCTCACCGGGCTTTACAACCATAGACATTTTCAGGAAATCCTATCCCACATCATCGCCCGCTCCGACAGATTCCCGGAAAAGGTTTCGCTCATCCTGGTGGATTTGGATAACCTAAAGCAGATTAACGACACCCATGGTCATCAGGCAGGCGATGCGGTCCTGGCCACACTAGGCCGGACTATATCCGAATCGTTCCGGAAAATAGACATATCCGCAAGATACGGAGGGGATGAATTCGCCATCGTCCTTCCCAATACCGGGAAAAAAGGAGCGATAGTAGCGGCAGAAAAATTGAAGCAGAGGGTGGAGAGAGCCAGCATAAAATTCAAAGGAGCGGACATCTGTATCAGCCTGAGCATCGGCATTGCTACCTATCCCCAGAACGCCTCCACCAAAGATTCCCTGGTGGAGAAGGCAGATTGTGCGCTATATGAAGCAAAACACCTGGGTAAGAAAAGAATCGTTCACTATGAGGATTTATCTACAGGCAAATTAGCTAGTTCGGTTGAAGTGGAATAATTCCTTCTCCACAGGAAACAATCGTCCGAGATAGCCCGTAGGGTACCGACTCCCTTGAGATTAAGTGCTCATCATCTCGCTGCCTGTACTGGTCTCGGATTGCACAAGACAGTCTTGCTACTTTCTGATAATGCATAAGAAAAAGACAGAAAAAAAACCCTCTTCCAGGGAATTCTTCTTCTCCAAAAAAACACGCCCGAGTAGAGTATTGGGACAGAACTTCATAAGAGACCAGAGCGTGCTAGAGCGCATGGGGAAAATAGCCGATCTTTCAGAAGAAGATGAATTACTGGAGATCGGAGCGGGGCTAGGAGCGCTTACCTTTTTTTTAGGAGAAAGGGTGAGAAGGGTTATCGCCGTCGAGAAGGACAGGAGGCTTGTGGAAAAACTCCGTGAAAATGTCTCTCCTCTGAAGAACATCGAGATAATCGAAGAGGACATCCTCGAGACCGAGTTTAAAAGATTCTTTCGTGGAAATAAACTGAAAGTGGTCTCTAACCTGCCATACAGTATTTCTTCCCCCGTTCTATTCAAGCTCCTTGAGGAAAGAGAACTATTTTCTCTTCTGGTTCTTATGCTTCAACGGGAAGTGGGCGAAAGGATTGCCGCCCCGCCTGGAGGAAAAGAATACGGCTCCTTATCCGTGCTGGTTCAGACATACATGGATGTAAGCTTAGAGCTTAATGTCCCGCCCGAGGCCTTCTGGCCCCGGCCGAAAGTCGATTCCGTCGTAATTAAGCTAATTCCCCTTCTGAGACCAAGAATTCAAATCCGGGACGAAAAACTTTTCAGGACCGTTGTCAGGGCCGCCTTCTCGTCCAGAAGAAAGATACTGGCCAATTCCCTTTCCTCCCTGCTGTCCAAAGAGCAGGTGGAAGAAATCCTAAAATCATCGGGGATAGACGGAAGAAGGCGCGCCGAAACACTCTCCTTAGAGGAATTCGGAAGGATTACGGAAGTATTCCATAGATACAACCACCTGAAGTCTGGTGGAAGTGACTGGTAAATTTAATCTTATTTTTGGTTGTAGGATTTTTGAAACTAGCCCAAAATATAAGAGATTGCTTCGCGGGAACCTGAGGTAGCGATCAATGAGGGAGGGCAGTTAGGGAACCGCGCGCAATGACGGCATAAAAGCAATTATCCCTTCCCCTTTACGGGAAAGCCTGTCCTGGGTTCTTGACGAAGGGTCCATGGTTCGAAGGAGTTTATCTTGAGCGTAGCCGAAAGGCTCAGGATAAACTACGGCGAAGGGTGAGTAGGATTAAAAAGCTATTTCAACAAATAGGGTTAGCACGGTGCATGCGTGAGAAACATAAAAGGGAACAACTTGATTTCAAAAAGTCATTTTTATCCGTCTAAAAGCCTTGTTTTACAAGGATGGATTTTTTGATTTCTGATTGTTTTGGACAGTGGCGATAAGACGTAAAACACTTTGATAATCCCCATTTGTCTATGTATATTTACACCCGCATAAAATCAAGCGAGGATGATTGCCTTGGACCTGGAAGCACTACTGGATAAAGAGTACGAGGAGAAAAAAAGGACCCTGGAAAAAGCGATTCAAATCGCCGGAAGGGAATGGGAGAACGTGAAAGTATCACTCGAACTTTGCGGCGATATAGGGGAATTTCAGGAGAAGGATTTCATGATTGGCACTATAGAAGAAGACGTGATAATACGAGAGCCACTCATCAGTCCTACCAAGTCCGTCTCCGGTTATGCCCCTACGTTTTATCCAATGTACTTTGTGAAAAATCTTTTAGCCATGGAGGAGAAGTTTGCCCAACATGGGTACAAGACCACCGAAGCCCTTTACGCCTATATCGAATTGGCTACAAAGGCCTCCGAAAGGCTCGGACTCGTCGGGACGTTCAGCATGGGTTTCGGAGCCGGGTATGCCAACGTCCGCACCGGCTGGATTGCCGAAAAGGGGCTTCCGGTAGAGAGGGAGCTTTTTTTTCAGATGTTCTTCAAAGGGAAAAGGGTCGATTACGATTGGGACTTCCACTGGAACTCGGTAAGGGAAAGACTAAAGCTCATATTCGATAAATTCTTGTCCTGGCAAAAGGACCCCAAGCTATACAAGAAGGAAGTAAAGCCTAGAGTTAGAGTAAAGCCGATGATGGTTTAGGGTAGTAATAAGGTTTATAACATCACTCCCTTCTTAGATTAATTCCCGATCCCTCTATCAAAAAATGAATTGCGGAGTCGGTAAATCTGCTCATCGTTTTATTGCTCCGCTCAATACCCTTTTTGCTTTTTTCATCATCTCTTCATCAAAACTTATTAAATCAGCACCAAATTCCTCAGCTACTTAAATCACCAACGCATCCATACCACGAACGCCCGTCTTCGCTGCCAATTCAGCAGCCCGCATTGCAGATTCATCGTCCAAAACCACAAAAGTAACTGTTTCAATACTAGCTAATTCATTTTTAACTTCGATTGCTAGCTTCGTAGAACCAGTTCTCCGTCTAATAGCAGCAACAACTTCAACAAAAACGGAATAAGGCATGATTGCAAGGCTCTTTCCACTTAATACTTCTTGCCAAATTGCTGAGGCTTCTTTATGTTTGGGTTCGTTTTGTAAAAGAGAACAGATTATGACGGAACTGTCGATTGTAAGCCTTTTCACCAGGACTTCTCCCTTTGTCGTCTGACCTCTTCTACACTGGAGATATTATCCCATTTAGCTGAAACCTTTTTACAGAACGTATTCCACTTTCTTGTCTTTTGTTCTGTTATCTCTGCCTTTTCAACCCTTTGAAGAATTAACTCTTTTTTAATTTCTTTTATTTCATGAATCAAGCTAGTCAGTTTGTCCTCTACTTTTCTTGACATTTAAACCCTCCCTCTGATTATTTATATCGCTATCTTCTACTTTCAAGAAACCCTCTGCCTGAAAGCTGAAACATCCGTTTTTACCAACAATGACATGGTCAACTACCTCTATACCGACTAACTTTCCTGCTTCCACTAATCTGCGGGTCAGTGCAATGTCGGGATAATATCAAAAAGTGTGTAAAAGTATTTGCAGGCGGCGAATCCTTTTATATCTTTTTAGCTGAGAAAAGAAAAAAGAAAGGAGACGCCACCCATGGGAAAGCATACCGAGAAGAAGGCAGAGAAATCAAGAGTAACC